>JAHDGN010000001.1:31946-40642 GCA_020627645.1 Akkermansiaceae bacterium | reverse complement strand
GGAACCGTTGTATTCCGCTCAATCATTGCTGTCGCACGACTTCCTTCCGTTTCAATCGAAAGCGTCAAAGGAGTCACATCAAGCAACAAAACATCCTTCACATCCCCCTGTAAAACACCACCTTGAATCGCCGCACCAATCGCCACAACCTCATCAGGATTCACTCCTTGGTGAGGATCCTTCCCAGCCAACTCCTTGGCAGTCTCCACCACCTTTGGCATCCGAGTCATCCCACCTACCAAAACCAATTCATCGATCTCACCCGCAGATACACCTGCCTCCTTGAGACAATCAGTGACCGGCTTTTTCGTCCTCTCGAATAAGCGATCCGTCAACTGCTCAAGCTTGGTCCGACTCAAACTCATCTGAATATGCTTCGGCCCCGTCTGATCAGCCGTAATGAACGGAAGATTCAAATCATAGTTCTGCGAAGAAGAAAGAGCGATCTTTGCCTTCTCAGCCTCTTCCTTGATCCGCTGAAGAGCATCCGGCTGCCCAGAAAGATCAATTCCCTCAGTCGTTTTAAACTCCGCCACAATGTGATCGATCAAAGCATTATCCCAATCATCACCGCCCAACTGAGTATCACCATCGGTCGCCAAGACCTCAAAAACACCATCCGAAATCTCCAAAACCGAAATATCAAACGTCCCTCCACCCAAATCGTAAATCGCCACTTTCTGATCCGCTTTGGAATCCAACCCATAAGCCAAAGACGCTGCCGTTGGCTCGTTAATAATCCGACGCACTTTCAACCCTGCGATTTCGCCAGCGGCCTTCGTCGCGTTACGCTGAGAATCGTTAAAGTAAGCAGGGACTGTAATCACAGCCTCCGTGATCGTCTCTCCCAATTTTGCCTCCGCATCAGATTTCAATTTCCCCAGAACAATCGCTGCGATCTCTTGCGGAGAGAACACTTTCTTCTCCCCCTCGATCTCAACCTCAATGTGAGCATCACCATTGCTAGCCTCGACGATCGCATAAGGAACACGCTTGTCCTCAGCAGTCAGCTCTGAAAATTTACGCCCAATTAGCCTCTTCGCCGAAAACACCGTATTTTTTGGATTCGTCACGGCTTGACGCTTAGCAGCCTGCCCCACCAAGCGTTCGCCATTTTTAGCAAACGCCACGACTGATGGCGTCGTCCGAGCTCCTTCTGAGTTTTCTAACACTGTCGCTTCCCCACCTTCCATGACAGACATGCAGGAGTTGGTGGTCCCAAGATCGATTCCAAGAATTTTTCCCATATCTCTAAAGTTTTGTTTTGTTAATCACAGTACCCATCAAGGCACATCATTTGAATTCTCTTGGCAAAATCCGTGCCAATCACCAAATCGGCCACAAATGAGGCCTTCTCGAGGAATAAAGCGCCAAAAAGAGAGACATTATGTCTCACTCGGTCACTTTGGTAGCGCCAGTTTGACCACTTCTCAACTGAGGTGAAGCCACCTACCTCCAAAGCTCCCCAGGATATTCAAATGGATCCCCGTGCTCCTCTGCCTCTTCTTTGAGCGATCGATAAAGCTTCTCAGCACGCTGACGCCCCTGACCTTGCTCAAGTAAATCCACCATCTCGTGTGGATCTTTGCTCAAATCAAACAATTTTGCCTTCTTCGCCAACGGATAAAGAATCAGCTTGTATCCACCCTCTGTAATCGCTCTCTGCGACTCCTTCTGATAGGCCGAATAGATCCTTGTTCTTGCCTTCCCTCCCCCCTGCAACAAAGGAATCAAACTCCGATAATGCACGTCCTGCGGAACCTCCAAGCCAGCGACTTCCAAACACGTTGGCATGCTATCCTGAATATAGATAGGACTCACATTCTTAACTCCCTTCCCAATTCCTGGCCCAGAAATGACATAAGGAACTCTCAAACTATGATCATACATGTTCTGTTTCCCCAACAAGCCATGATGACCCACACTCAACCCATGATCAGCAGTAAAAACAACCATTGTGTTTTCTTTCATTCCTGATTGCTCCAAAGCTTCCAATACTCGGCCAATTTGCGCATCTAGATGGGTAATAATTGCGAAATACTCTCGACGAGCAACTCGAACCGCATACTCGGTTCGAGGCATCGGAGCTAACTTTTCGTCCCGCAAGCGGTGAGGAGCACCCATTTCCTTCCTCTCTGGATACGACGCCCGATAATTCTTCGGCACCTGAACCTCCTCGACTGGATACCGATCCAAATATTCTTGAGGAGATTGCCTCGGGTCATGCGGAGCATTAAAAGATAGATAAATGAAAAAGGGGCTCTCCTCACCTTTCGCCTCTTTCAAAAAACCGATTGCCGCATCTGCTTCTGCCTCCGACCAATGCTTCCCCCCCTCCCAAAACCCACCAAATTTAGGATCCGCAGGATCCCAAGTATCCTTCTGCCCCTCAATCGGACGCCCATATCCCTCTGGCCCCAACTTCGGCATTCCCCCTCGACGCAAATTTCCAACTGCATGAAACAAATCCCTCGCATCAACCCGAACATGCCACTTCCCTGTCATATAGGTGCGATAACCAGCCTCAGCCATCAATTGGGGCAATAGCTTTCTCTTTTTCAGCTGCTTCTCTTCAGCAGCCGCATACCACAAATGACGGCCTGTCATCATCATCGTCCGACTTGCCACGCAAATCGCCCCATGCCATCCACCCGAATTATAGGCATGTGTAAAAACAGTCCCCTCACGATACAACCGATCCAAATGAGGCGTTTCCACTTTCTCCATGCCAACCGCTCCGACCGTCTCATAACTCATATCATCTGCTAGAATAAACAGAACATTCGGCTTCTGAGCCCCACAAACATTCAGAATCATGAAACCAAAAAGAAGAATTCGAAAAATCACCCTCCTCCTACGAAAAATGTCATCCACCTCTCACAGATAAAAATCATCTGAGAACAAAAAAGAGGCCTCGTCCGAAGACGAGGCCTCTCATCTATATAATTTCCACACAATTTATCGTTGAGGAGGAGTGACCTCCAACACCGTCGCACCGTGATCATCACTCATCACAAGAATGCTAAATTTGCGCACCCCAGATAAACCGGAAGAACTCACACTAGCGTAGTCAAACTTACCTCGGAGATCCGTATAACCATCTTTAAAGAAACGAACTCCCTCGTCAGTGTTTGCATACACTTTCACGTAGACTTTCGGCAAAGCCTTTCCAGACTCCTGGTGGCTCACAGTTAACAGCCCCATCCTTTCACTAAGGTCCGCCCGAAGACTGTTAGAATAGACTGCTTTGGAAACCCTCTTTCCTCCTCCAATCACCTCAACAATCACGTTCTTCGACTGATATTTCTCAGGAAGCGAAAATGTCTTCACACCTTTCTGACCTCCCAACTCTAAGACATCAGATTGATTCGGTTGAACAATCGCAAAACGATCACCGCCACTCGAAACAAATGGATTCGTGCTAAACAAAAACTCCAAATCCATTTCGTAGTAATTGATTCGCACCTGATCTAGATTGCGATAATCCACGGTCCCCTTACCCCCCGCAACCTTAAGATCAAATGTAGGCTCAAGAGACGCCGCAAGATTCTGCTTCTGCTCACGATCCCCATCCTCAACGACCTCAGGCCGCCCGCCACGGATCTCGTTAATTTGTCCATCAATCTCTGCGAATCGCAGTCTCCACCGATCCACCGGATACTTTTCATACTTCTTCGCCAGCTTTTCTGCCTTTTCGAGATCTGCCTCATAAAAAGCAGCATAGGCCTCAAAATAATCCAACTGCATCTTCGTCTCCAACTGATCAGAATCAACCTTGCGTAGCTGCGCAATCGCTTCTGAGATTCGATCCTGTAAGAACAAATAATAAGTCACGGCAAGACGATCCTCAGAACTCATTTTCTTTCTCTGAGATAGCACATTGAGAAACTTGATATATTGACCTCTGATCGCAGGATTCAAAATCCTGTTTTCTCCACCAAGACGATGAGCTCTCTGGTTGATCAGTGGACGATATTCCAAATGCTCATACCGAACCCGATGAATTGGATCTACGCTGATCAAATCACTCTCTAAGGCAACGCCACAGCGATTTAGGAAATCTTTCTCCATCGAAAGAAACTCAGACAAAGCCTCCTTGTTGTTGTGCTTCACCGCATAAGCCTGCAACTCCCGAACATAGACCCCTCTCACATCAAGGATACTGAGCACCTTCTGAAAGAACTCGTCGCTCCCTCGACAGCGCCAACCAATTTTACTCAAATCGATCGCGTGAAGGTTTGCACCTTGAAGGTATTTAAGAACTTCAGCCTCACCTCCCCATTGACTAATCCATGCCCACGAACTCTCATCTTTCTTTGTCGGTTCGTCGACCACCTTAAAATCAGCCACATCTGCATGCGCGACGACTTTCCCACCTTGAGAAACATGGACCGGATATCCGGTAAACTCACCGGACTTCGGAAAATAGAAGGTAATTTCAGAACGTTCGGTCGAATAAGACTTCACGACAATTGGTCGGCTAGCCGTTGCTCTTCCACTCATCAAGGGAATCGCTCCCTTAGGAATTTGACTCAACACATCCAAGCGCCGATTCGTACTAGTCGGGTTCGTCACCACAATCTGAGCCCCATAAACTTCCCCTTTGATAAATTCCCCAACAACGAATCGATCAACCCTCTGACCATCTTCCATCCGATAACGATCGTTTCGCTGGAAGAAACTCTGATTGACTAACAAAGGTGGTCGTTTCTCAGCCATTTCAGCCTTCTTCACCTCTCGGTGAAAAAATAGGACATTGCCTCCAGCTTCAAACGCGAGCGAACCATCCTTCACCTCATCCTTATGCTCAGGCCCCTCAAAAGGAAGATCCAAGACAGAAAGCGCCAACATCATCTCTGTAAAATTCCCGGTAGCTTCACCAAGATACTTCGACCCAAAACCCTTTTTGACCCCATGCTTTGCAAAGTCTAACCAAAATCGGTTTTCGTTAACGAGTTCATAGTTCTGTTGATCCTGAGGAATTCGATAATAATTGTTCTCGGCCCACTCTTTGGTTGCCTCGAGAGCCTGATAGAAAAATCGAGCTCTATTTTTCAACTCTTCATTAAGCTCGACATCAGAGTCAAAAGGATCGTAGCGCTCACTCACCACCTGCTTCTTAAAAAATCTTTTAGCCTTCTTCTCTGCGCCTCGACTGAGTCTCCTCCTCGCCTCCGATTCAGCCTTTTCTAGCGGCTTCATCTCACGCCTTACACCCAGCAAAGATGCTCTACCGCTTAGGGCGTCATCAGCCTTCGCTTCGAGAGCTGCCAGCTCGTTCAATTTGTCAGCATATCCACCCCCAAACCCTTGAGCTGCACCCACCGCCGAACCAAACCATTTCTCATCACTCTGAGGATCTGGTTTCAGAAGCGAAATTCGATCACTCAAATCACCCTCCAATGCTTTCGCTCTTTTAGGATCAGTCTGAGCCAACAAAATCCTCTCCAAGACATTCAAACGATCATAGTCATAAACCCGGAAATATTTCCCCATGGGCTTACCCAACAAATAATCATCCATAAACGTCCGATCCTTCTTAAAGGCTAGATGCGGCACCACGACTTTCTTAAAAAATTCCGGATCCTTCTGAGACAAGAAAAAGTTCAATTCATGGCAAGCATACTTCGAATACTTGGCCCGCTTTTCCTCATCACTCAACTTGGGCCACCGAGTGACAAACCCAAATTCACGAAGTGTCTCACTCTGATTGAGAGTCAAAAAATAACGATAAACAGATCCCAACCGATCATAGATCTCGATATCCGAACTTAACAAATCAGCAATCTTCAGCTTCTCACCTTTCTTCAACAGAGTAACCTGCCCTTGCTCTGTATGATGAGATTTCGGATCTAAGGCGTTCGCCATCAACCTCAGATCACGAACCATCGTCTTAGCATCACTACGAGCAACACTACGATAGGTCGATCCCGAGGAATCAATCAAAACCACGTGGAGATGCTGACGATCTCCAAAGGCTTCTAGATCCACACTAATTTTCCCTCCATCTTGAGGGGCCAAGTTCGACAAGACCACTGGGTCTAAGGCCAAGAATTCATACGATGTCGACAATGCCGATCCACCTTTCTTTGGACTTTCGGCACCAAAAGCATTTGCCCTCCTCCTTTTCCTCATCGCCTTGGGACTCCCCGGAACAGGCTTGCGAGCGAAAAGATCTCCCTCCTCAAGGTATTCACGTTCAGATTCGGTATCCCTGACAGCCCATGGGTTCAGTAAAATCTCAGGTCGCGACAACAGATTCCCCGCGAACTTCTCGGTGTAGCGCCTCTCCAGAATATAACGAAGTTCATCGCCCAAATTTCTCCCGCTAATATACAAGCTAGGGAGCACCCGTCGCTTACTCGTCATTAACTCCTGATACTCCGATCCTCCTAGGTGAGCAAAAATATCCCGCCCCGGCAAAAATCGAGTCCCTATCACATGAACACGAGTATGAGGATTCAGACCCTCAACATCAATCTCCAGCGATTTTCCATCGATCTTCACCTCACCAAGATGAGATGGATTCTCCTTCGACAACTCCAACATCCGACCCCCCCCAAACACAAACCCTTCCGATGTTTTCCCCTGAGACACTTGCACTCGAACAATTTGTCCCGAGTTCTTCAAAAACAGACGGTAATCTCCCACCGAAAGTTTTGCGGTGAGATAGCCATTTTTGATTTTCAGTTTTGAATACTCATCATTCACAAACCGATCACCACGCCCGGAAAACAAAGCAACCTCCTCACGATTTAACTGACCGACATACGGGACTTTGAAAGCCTGCCCTTCCACCACGTTAAACAAGTCAACCTGATCCCTCCGGTCACCAATCATTTGCCACTCCCGCGACTTTCCATTTGCTCCCCGAACTTTCACCAACTCAATATTCGACAAACCCCCGAGATCAATTTCTCCAGACTTTGTGGTCTTCATCGTCAAATCACGAGTATTCTTGAAATATCGGTTTTTGAGAGAAATTGAAAGATTTTGTCCCTCAATTGGCTCTCCATTTTGCCCCAAAAAATGAACTCGGTAACCGCTATCAACACGACTCAAGTAATAGTCACCAACAACGTCATCCTTTAGGGTGTCATTGACATCGAATGTCATGGAATCTTTCAACTCAACTTCCCCCCCGCTCACCAACTCCACCCGAATCCTCAAGGTCGCAGTCAACTGATTCACCCTTGCCGGAACACTAAATTCGTGAACAAATTCACGATCACTCGATAACTTCACATCCGGGATATTCGCACTAGCCTTCACTCCCTCGATATCAATAGACGACAAATCCAACGAGGCACTCTTCACCTTCTTCAATGAAATCGGCTCTCCATTAAGAGAAAGATTCGGTCGAACAATCAATTGCGCCTTCCCTCCTGTTCTTAGAGATTCCTCTTCAAGAAAAATACCCGCAGTCATTTCATACTCCTCAGCTGGGCGCAACAAGGATGCCATTGTCGCATAACCTTGAGAGTCTTCGACAACCACCGACCTGACACCAGGACGAGCCGTAAACGGCAAAAGAACTCTCCCCTTGTCATCACATACAAATTGATCGTTCCCGACCCAGACCGCTGCTTGACCCAGTGGTTCATGCTCTTCATTCAAGACAGTAAGCAACTGCCCCTTAGTGTGCATTTTACTGACCACTCCTAGTCCCCCCTTACGAATAACAGCTCGGCTACTTTTCCCACCCCCAATGAATTCAACCACCCAAATTCCACGGCGCTTTGGAATCGCTGACAGTGCAAACTCACGACTCTTTTTCAGCTGAGGAGCCAAGTCATACTCGTGAGTTTCCCGAAAATTCGACACCAATCCATCCAAATCAATATCCGTGCTAACCTCGTTCCCAACAGTTCGATAGTAGTTCAAGGTGTTGACCTCGAAGACCTTCACCATAAGTTTAGGTACATTTTTGATATCCAACTTCAGAGACACCTCATCCTCGATTCCATAGAATTCCCGATTCGTTGGAGCGAACTCAATATCAACTCGATCTTTAAGCTCCTGAAATTCTACCGGAGACAGCAAAGACGCCCACTCCGACGACTTCCCAACTCCCCCAGTGATTTTTGCCTCTGCAAAAATTCTCTTCAACCATTTCTCATCAAGATAAGGTTCGAATTTCGAACGGTCTTTTGCTCCTTCGAGAAACTTCAATAAATACGACCTCACCAAAGCCTCATCTCCACCCCCAACTGGAGGAAACATTGTGAACTTCCGAAAGTCCTCTCCCAAGTTAGCCCGGTAGCGCCAAACTTCTGGCTCTCTCTTCCTCCAATGAGGGCAAAGATATCCAACATTTCTTGGCAATTTCAAATAAGCCAAGAAACGCTCCTCGCTCTCTTTTCCCAGGGCCCGGTCATGGACCAGGCGCTGATATAAAATATGAGCCTTCAAAGAATTAAAAACTGGCGATAAACCAGTCGTAAATTTTTCAACTCTCTCCAGGTATGCCTCCCTCACTTTGGGTGAGGCCGCAATTGATTCATCAGCGTTTGGCAACAAACGGTTCAAGTAGGTTTCAACAAAAGATTTTTCATTCAACAAATCTTTCTTGGCCGCCTTCAACTCATCCAACTGAGCCTTGGTCAAAGAACGATGAATCCTAAATTCACCAAAACCACGGCTCTCTTTGCTCTTTAGATCTTTCAAGATCAAATTCAGAAGGCCGGGCAAATCTG
>JAHDGN010000001.1:0-31936 GCA_020627645.1 Akkermansiaceae bacterium | reverse complement strand
TGCCTCAATTGACGATCTGACAAGCTGGGCTTCGAAGCTAAAAGTCGAAAAACTCCCTCATCTTCCAGATCTTTGTAGTCACTTGAGCGCGTCAACGCATCCTTCATAAACGAATCCCAAGAAATCAACGCTTGATCTAAAACAGACGGGTGTTTCGCCTCCCTAGCTTTCCCTTCCTGCTGATGATCGAGAGTCAATCCCAGGGAACGCTTCAAATAAGCTAAAGTCGCCTGAGGATCATCAGAGTAGCGAATCAACACTTCCCGATTTTCAATCATCTTTCGGAGATCTGACCGCTTAAATTGCGCCCCCCATTCGGCAAGGATCTCCTTTAACTCATCAACCATCCGCTCATTTTGGTAGTGAAGAGCATGATAGTAGTAATAATCTTCCGTTCCTGGAATCAGTCGCTCCAGAATTTTCTCTCGATTCTCCGCAAGAGCAAACTCTTCAATAAAACCAACATTCTGTTGAGCATGAGCCTTTATCATCGGAAAAAAAACACTCCCCACAGCCGCGAGACAAGGAAGTCCTTTACGAAGTAATTTGGTAAATTTCATAAACCTATTGTATTAAAACGCCTTGCGAACTGATGCTAACGAGCAAAAATCCACACGGCTCCTTCTAGATGCCCATTAGAAACCCAACCCCACCTGTTTCTTTGAAAAAAACACCATTTTTTTCAAATTCTCGCTTTCTCAAGAGAATCAACCCAATTTCGAACTCCCCATTTCCTCCAATCCAACATCATAATACCTCCCCACGGCAGAAATTGAATGAGCCCAAAGAAACCAACGATCGCCCACCGGCTCGAATACGCCGCCTTTCGAACCTTCGATTTTCTAATCCGAAGACTATCACTCACCACAACATACAAATTAGGCGAACTCCTTGGCCGAATTGCTTACCTCTCCTTTCCCCGTGAAAGAATAAAGGTCCTCAACAACCTACGCTTTGCATACGGAAATGAAAAACCGATCTCCCAACTCAAAGAGATCGCTTCGAAAACATTTGAACGAAACGGCGCCAATCTCTTTTCCTCACTCCGAGTTCCTTTTCTTTCCGACTCCGAGGTCCTTCAACACGCCTCCTGTGAAGGGCTGGACGAACTCAAGCAATCCTGCTCCAAAAATGGCGCCATTCTCGTCTGCCCACACATGGGAAACTGGGAACTCCTCGCCCAACTCACCTTCCTCGCCAACAATGCCTTCCCTTCTGCGACCCACTCTCGACCTCTCAACAATAAACTCATCGATCGCATCATCGAGAAACGACGCACTCGACGCGGACTACAGCTGTTCCCAAAACAAGCATCCTCTCACAAACTCTCATCCTTCGTGAGATCTGGCGGAGCCCTCTGTATTCTAGCCGATCAACGCGTCGGACCACGAGGGTTCCCTGGGACCTTCTTTAACCGCCCCACAACTTCCTCCCCCCTCCCAGCTCTTCTAGCAAAAAGAACGAATTCCGACATCTTTCTCCTCCACTGCCTCACCGAATCGCCAGGATATTGGAAAATCAAAATTTCAAAGATTCCTCAAACCGACACTCAAACCTGCGTCGACTCGATCGAAAAAGCATGGCGAGAATCTCCAGCTGACGTCTTTTGGTTCGCAGAACGGTGGAAGCTTTCAGGCCGCAATCCACTCGAATTTCTCAACAAATACTCGTCTTCAGATCCTCCAAAAAGAAAACTTCGGACAATTTCCTTCAATTCACCCAAGGACCACCAACCATTCCCCTCAGACCTCGTCGAACTCTCCAACCTCCTAATTGACCTCAATGCACCAAATCACAAGATCTCAGACCTGATCAAAAAAATCAACGACTCGGGATCGACCCCGGTCGACTTTTACCTCGCACCCAAGAATCACGTCAAAAAACTCAAAAAACTCTGCGTGAAAACTCTGGTCATCCCGCACGAAGACCTCTAAGCACTTTACCACTAAATCATCATGAAAATTTGTTGCATCGGAGCAGGATATGTCGGCGGCCCGACCATGGCCATGATCGCTCACAAGTGCCCCGACATTCAAGTCACCGTGGTCGACATTAACGAACAACGAATTGCCGAGTGGAATAGCGACAAGCTCCCGATCTATGAAAAGGGACTCGACGAAATTGTCTCTGAAGCTCGAGACCGCAATCTCTTCTTCTCCACCAACGTCGATCAAGGAATCGATGAAGCTGACATCATCTTCATGTCGGTCAACACCCCGACCAAAACCTATGGCACGGGAGCCGGAAAAGCTTCCGATCTCAAATATATCGAACTCTGTGCTCGAAAAATTGCAGAAGTCGCCAAAACCGACAAAATCGTTGTCGAAAAATCCACCCTCCCCGTTCGCACCGCCCAAACAATCCGCACCATCCTAGACAACTGTCCATCCAACGCCAATTTCCAGGTTCTTTCAAACCCTGAATTCTTAGCCGAAGGAACAGCCATCGAAGACCTTCTCAATCCCGACCGTGTCCTGATTGGAGGCGAAGAATCGCCCGAAGGCGAAACCGCTATTCAAACTCTCGCCGATGTCTACGCACGTTGGGTCCCCCGAGAAAAAATCCTCACCACCAATGTTTGGTCCTCGGAACTCTCAAAGCTAACTGCAAACGCCTTCCTTGCTCAACGGATCTCATCAATCAATGCCATCTCAGCCCTTTGCGAAGCGACAGATGCGAATGTCGATGAAGTCGCCGCGGCAATTGGCACCGACTCTAGAATCGGACCTAAATTCCTCAAAGCCTCCGTCGGCTTCGGTGGATCATGCTTCCAAAAAGACGTCCTCAATCTCGTCTACCTTTGCGAACACTACGGCCTCAACGAAGTGGCCGAATATTGGGAGCAAGTCATCAAAATGAATGACTTTCAAAAACAACGCTTCGTCCAACGAATCGTCAAAACCCTCTTCAATACCCTCGCTGGCAAAAAAATCGCCATCCTCGGATTTGCCTTTAAAAAAGACACTAACGACACCCGCGAATCATCCGCCATCTACATCTGTCGTGACCTCATTGAGGAGCAAGCTGAAGTCCACATCTACGACCCCAAAGTTCCCGCCTCCCAAATCTACCAAGACATCGGAGTCGAGGAAAATCACCCTCTCGTGCACATCTCAAACTCCGCTGAAGATGCCTGTTTGGACGCACACGCCTTGGCTGTCGTCACCGAATGGGACGAATTCAAAACCCTCAATTTTCAAGCCATTTTCGAGAAAATGCTCAAACCTGCCTTTCTCTTTGATGGCCGAAATATCCTCGATCTCAAAAAACTCCGCGAAATTGGCTTTGTCACCCACGGTGTTGGACGGTCATAGTCTTGCCCATGCGGATCCTCATCACCGGAGGCGCCGGTTTCATCGGCTCCCACCTCACCGAAGCTCTCCTCAAAGACGGACATCAAATTACCGTCTTTGACGACTTCAACCACTACTACGACCCCCAAATCAAATGGAAAAACATTTCGGGATTTCGCGATGATATCCACCTCATTGAGGGCGACATCCGCGACGCCATCCTGGTCGAACGATCATTCGCAATCGGGAAATTTGACACCGTCGTGCATCTCGCCGCCCGCGCTGGCGTCCGCCCCTCAATTCAATCCCCCAAACTCTACTTCACGACCAATATCGACGGCACCTTCAATCTCCTCGATGCCTGCAGACACCACGAAGTCAAAGACTTCATCTTCGCCTCGTCGTCCTCCGTCTATGGCATGAACGAAAAAGTTCCGTTCTCCGAAATTGACCCTCTCAACCGAACCATCTCCCCATACGCCGCTACCAAACTAGCAGGCGAACAAATTTGCTCCAACTACGCACACCTCTTCGGCATCCGCTGCATGTGCCTTCGCTTCTTCACCGTTTACGGGCCCCGCCAACGCCCCGATCTCGCCATTTCGAAATTCACCAAACTGATTCTTAACAACCAACCCATCGACCAATACGGAGACGGATCCACGGCACGGGACTACACCTACATCGATGACATTATCTCCGGTGTCACCGCTGCCATGAAATACCACGATTCCAACTTCGAAATTTTCAACTTAGGAGGCTCCAAAACCACGACCCTTTCTCAACTCATCAAACTCGTTGAATCCGCATGTGGCAAAGACGCAACGATCAATATCGCTGACGAACAACCCGGCGACGTGCCTAAAACCTTCGCTGATGTCGACAAGGCTCAACAACTTCTCGGCTACGCTCCCACCACACCACCCGAGTTCGGCATCCCCAAATTCGTTGAATGGTATCAATCAAACTGCCTTTCCTAATCACCCATGAAGATTGCTATTGTTCGCCAAGAATGTTCATACAGCAAAGGGGGGGCAGAAAGATACGCCGCCAATCTCTGCCGCGAACTATGCGATCTTGGACATACCGTTCATCTCGTCGCCGAGGTTTTTGACGAAACGATCCACCCCGAAATCCATTTTACTCCAGTCAAAGTCAACCGCACTTCCTCCGCCACTCGAACCCTATCTTTCCACAGCAATGCTCAAAAAGCGATCTCTTCGATCAAACCCGATAAAACAATCGCTCTTTCGCGCACCTTCCCAGCCGACATTTTCCGGGTCTCCGACCCCCTTCATGCCTCCTGGATGAAAACCAGATACGGCTCAGGACTAAGGCACAAAATCGAATCCCTCAATCCCCGCCACCGCGCCATCCTCTCGCTCGAAAACTCAATCCTCTCCCTCAACAACACGACCTCCATCGTCACCAATTCAAATCTATCCAAGGAACTCATTCTAGAACAACACACCTACCCTTCCGAAAACATTCACGTTGTTTACAATGGAATCGACCTCAATCGATTCACCCCACCCAAAACTCACTCTCACTCGACCAAACTCCTCTTCGTTGGACAAGACTTCAGACGTAAAGGACTCCACCACCTCATCAATGCCATCGGTCAGCTCAAAAATTCACCCCACAAAATCACGCTCGACATCATCGGACGCGACAAACCAACCGCTTTCCAAAAACAAGCCTCTCAGCTTGGCATCGCAGAACAAATTCACTTCAAAGGCACCACCCCTCAAATCGAGAAACTCTATCAATCCGCTGACCTCCTCGTCTTCCCCTCCCTCTCTGACCCCTTCGCCAATGTCGTTGCCGAAGCAATGGCCTGTTCCCTCCCCGTGATCACAACCACTACCAATGGCTCATTCGAAATCATTTCAGAGGGATTCAACGGATATGTTGTTGATGGCAACGATCCTCAACTCCCCACTCTCCTCGCCGAAAAAATCGACACCTTTCTCAATCTCACCCCACCAAAAAAAGATCAATTCCGACAAGAAGCTCGATCTACTGCCGAAAAACTCACCATTTCCAACAACGCCAAATCCATCCTCCAAATCCTGGAAAACCAATAGCCCTCAACTCCCATCCAAAAACACCCAGTGAACAAACAATCTCCACCGCCAATCGATATCTTACTCGTCTCCGGACGCCGCCCCGAACTCTTATCCAAGACTCTCGATTCATTCCGAAAGCACCTCTTCCAAAATTTCGAAATCAAAAACACCTTCATCAACCTCGACCCCTTTGGCGGCAATCAAGATGATGAACAAAGATGTCTCGAAATCATTCACCATCACTTCGCCAACCCCGTCATCCGCCAACCCGCCAACCCAAGCTTCGGCACTGCCGTGCAACACCTCTGGTCCCAAATCCAATCCCCCCTCGCCCTCCACCTTGAAGACGACTGGCTCCTCCACGAGAAAGTAACCCCCAACGATGTCTTCCCCCATTTCAACGAACTCACAAAGCAACTCACCTTTTTAAATATCCACAAGAACCGGAAAGGCTCAGCCCTCTTCGACTGCAAACGCACCCGTCGCTTCCCCTCCCCCTTCAAACGTCCCGACCCCTCAAAACCCATCTTCACCACAAGTCCAGGGTTTATCGATACCACCTTCGCCAAAATATGCTCCCTCCTCATGAATCCCGAACTCGACCCCGAAAAACAATTCTACAACGGACATAACCCAGACCTACAAAACTTTTCATCCTTCTACCGAAACCGCTTCCTCATCGGAAAAGAAAACGAAAACATCATCACCGACATCGGCCGCGAATGGCGAGACGAACAAAATCTCGAAAAACAAACAATCAACGGCAAAAGCATCTGGTCCGAAGGGGCCGAAGCGACATCTTCGAAAAATTCCTAACAAATTCTGATTCTTATGAAATCTCTCTTTCTATCGCTCGCACGACACACACCCATCCCAGCCTTCAAACGATCCTTCTTTAGAAAATTTTGTCGTAAGAATATCGGACTATCTGACACCATCACCTGCCTCAATGGTCACAAAATGCATGTTTCCATCGGCGACTCAGTTGATAATCTCATCTATGTTTACCGCGCGTTCGAACCCGCAACAACCCGAATCATCTCCACCCTCGCCCCGCACTGCTCCACCTTCTTCGACATCGGTTCTAACATCGGATACTACTCAGCTTTGGTCTCGTCCATCGACCCTGATAAAAAAATCATTGCTGTCGATCCGAATCCCGAAATGTGTTCCAGAACAGAACAAAATCTCTCCCTCAATCAGGCCCAAAACCATCATGTTCTTAATCTTGGCATTGGAGCTGAGCCGGGAGAACTCCAACTCAATATCCCCAAAAACCGACACAGCCTCGCCTCCTTCGCCTTCGAACCAGACCGTGGAGGAGAATCAAACACCATCACCTGCCAAATCACTACGACGTCGAACCTCATCTCCGAACACCAACTCGATCACATTTTCCTAAAGATCGACACCGAAGGGTTCGAACGCGAAGTCCTCCAAGGAACCACCGCCGAAGCGATCGATAAAATCCACTTCATTCTGCTCGAATTCGCCGGACCGAATATGAAACAAGCGGGATACTCGCCAGCCGAACTCCTCCAACTCGACCTCTTCAAAAAATTTGATCTCTACGAAATCAACGACGACCACCCCGAACAACGACTAAAAAAAGTCAGCAACCCCAATTACGATTCCTCAACCAACATCAACGTCCTTCTTGTAAACCACAACTCCACCGCACAAAAGCTCCTGGAGAAAACCAACTTGATCTAAGTTGTGCCTACAAATCGACCATCCCTCAACATCATTGCTCGCACCAACGGTGTTGGTCTAGACCGCGATGTCCAACTCGTCTCCGACATCGCCTCTACCAACAACTTCCAAGTCACCTTCAGCCACTGCCGCGCAATCTCCCCACTCGCCCCCCTCTTTCCCACCAAAAAAAAATTCGACGCCAACATCTTCATGGAACGCGTCTTTTCCCGATGGATCAAAAGTGCCCACACCAACATCCTCATCCCCAACCAAGAACGATTTCCCGAACGCCACCTCTCACGACTCAAAAAGATCGATCACATCTTCTGCAAAACCCATGAAGGCCTCAATGCCTTCCAACCCCACCACCCCTCCTGCCACCACACCTCATTCACTTCAAACGACCTTTTCGACTCAAAAATCCACAAGGAACCAACAAGCTTTCTCCACATCGCCGGAAGAAGCACGCTGAAAGGAACTCAAACTCTTCTAGACCTCTGGCAAAACCATTCCGAATGGCCTCCCCTCACCCTCATCCAAAACCCCGACAACGCACCCCAATCCACCCCAAACAACATCAATCTCATCACCAAATATCTCTCCAACGAAGAAATCCAAACCATCGCCAACCAACACCAATTCCACCTCTGCACCTCCGAATCAGAAGGCTGGGGACACTACATCGCCGAAGCCATGAGCTGCCAAGCCGTGGTAATCACCACCGACGCCCCGCCAATGAACGAACTCGTCACCAACTCCCGGGGCATCTTAGTCCCCTCTCACCAAAACGAAAAACGACATCTCGGTCGAAACTACAAAATCGACCCCATCGCTCTAGAACAAACCATCGAATCCTGCCTCACCTTACCCACTGAAAAGCTCAACCAACTCGGACAAAGCGCCCGCACTTGGATGCTCGAAAACCACTCCCAATTTCAAGACCAACTCGCCAAACTCCTCACCAAGCTCGTCACGCCTCAGCCCTCTCCGAAACAATAACCCCCTGATCCAACTCAATCACCCGATCCGCGATCTTCGTCGTCGACAACCGATGCGCAATCAACAAAGTCGTCCGCCCCTTCACCAAATCCCCCAAGGCCTCCTGAATCACCGCCTCACTCTCATTGTCCAAAGCACTCGTCGCCTCATCCAATAACAGAATCGGAGCATCCTTCAAAAACGCCCGCGCAATCGCAACCCGCTGCCTCTGCCCCCCCGACAATCCCCATCTCAGTCACCTCAGTATCATACCCCTTCTCTTGCTCTAAAATAAAATCATGAGCATTCGCCTTCCGCGCCGCCTCCTCAACTTCATCATCAGTCGCTCCCGGCCGCCCCAACAGAATATTCTCTCGAATCGTCCCCTTAAACAAAATAGCAGTCTGTGCCACTAACCCGATCTTCGACCTCAGATCCCCCTTCGCCCAATCCTTCACATCCACACCCGAGACTCGCACAGCCCCGGCCGTCGCGTCATAGAACCGCGGAATCAGGCTAAACAAACTCGACTTTCCACCACCACTCGGACCAATCAACGCCACACACTCTCCCGCCCGAATCTTCAAATCTATTCCCTTTAAAACCAAATCATCCCCATACCCAAAATCAACCCCATCAAGCTCCACATCTGCCCCAAACTCATTCACCTCGACCGGACTCTCAGGATCTGGCAACTCATCAACCGCCATCGAAATCTCCTCCAAACGATCCAGTGAAGCCTCCGCCTGCTTCAAATGACCATGAATCGCCCCCAACTTCTTCACCGGCTCATAACACAAATACAACGCCATCGCGATCGCCATAAAGCTCGATAAAGTCATCCCCTCCCGAGCACCTAAAAAAATCGCAAAGGTCAAACCAATCACCGAAACCACCTCCACCGCGGGTGAAATCAATTGCCGATACTTCACCACCTTCATCGAATAACCAATAATCGACCTCACCTTCTTCCGAAACCGATCAATCAACGGCTCCTCCAACTGAAACGCCCGCACCTCCATTGGCGCCTGAATTGCCTCCGAAATCTGACCACTCAAATCCCCAGCACTATTTTGCAGCTTCTTAGCCTTCCTCCCCAATTGACGAGCAATCGTTCGTAAAGGAATCACACAAATCGGAATCGACAAAATAGCCAACAAAATCACCGAAGCACCCTTCGTGGTCACCGCTTCCGAAATCAAAAAAGCCAATGCTCCGATCAAAGTCGCAGGCTGCTTAATCAAATCCTGAGACACCTTGGCCGTCGAAACCCTCAAAATCTCAGCATCCCCCGACAAACGAGCCACTAAATCCCCTGCCTGAAACTTCTGAAAAAAACCAATCGGCAAACTCTGCAATTTTGCAAAGGTCTCTTCCCTCACCTGCTCAATAAAACGATACCCACAATAACTCGTCCAATAAGCACTATAGAATCCTCCCAAAGCTCTGAAAACAAACATCAACGGCAACCACGAACACGCCACCAAAAGCAACCCACCTTCAGATAACCCACCAAACCATCCCTGCAAAGTCTCCATAAAAAACCCTCCAATCCCACCTTCCTCGTCTCCCGCCCCAGTATCATCCTCAAAAATCAACGGCAAGACCACCTTGGCCGCCAAAGGCAAACCCGCCCCCGTCGCCGCCGCGTACACCAAACCAGCAACCACGGCCCCGACAAAATGCCAACGCACCGGCTTGAAATACTTGAGATAAGGCCAAAAGCGCTTCATCTGAGCCCCCAAAGCTAACTCACTCAGCTCAGATCACCAGACTTAGTTCCATTGACCCCCAGTCAACTATCCCTCATCGTCTCCTCGTGGATATCCTTGCCAAAGCCCGCAGTGTCTTAGCGATCGAAGCCTCCGAACTCATCCACCTGTCGGAGAGACTCGACGAGTCCTTCGTCGCCGCAATCGAAACCATCCAAAAGACTCTCGATCAAAAACAAAAAATCATCATCGTCGGTGTTGGAAAATCCGAAAATATCGGACGCAAATTCGTTGCCACTCTCAATAGCACCGGCGCGACGGCCGTCGAACTCAATTGCCAAAACGCTCTCCACGGTGACCTTGGTATCGTCTCCCCCAACGACCTCATCATCGCCCTTAGCTACTCCGGCGAAACGGCCGAACTCATCAACCTCATCCCCTACCTCCGTAAAAAGGCCTCTCAAATCATCGCCCTCACCGGCAACCCATCCTCCACCCTAGCCAAACACAGTGACATCACCCTAGATACCCACGTCAAAGAAGAAGCCTGCCCCCTCAACCTAGCCCCCACTTCCAGCTCCACCAATACCCTCGCCCTCTGCGACGCCCTCGCCATGGTCCTCCTCGAAAAACGAGGATTCAAAGCTGATGACTTTGCCGAACTCCACCCTGGCGGTAACCTGGGCAAACATCTCCTTACCAAAGTCTCCGATATCATGCGGACCGACGAACAACTCGCCCTCGTCAAACACAGCGCCACCATCCAAGAAACCGTCCTCAAGATGCTTCAATGCCGAGCCGGAGCCGCCATCATCACCACCCCCGATCAATCGCTTGCTGGCATCTTCACCCATGGTGACTTCGTTCGACTTTACCAAAAAAGTTCTAACATCAACAACCTTCCCGTCGCCGAACACATGACCTCCAATCCCATCACCGTCCAACAAGACGACCTCGCCGTTGAAGTGCTCAAAGTCCTCCAATCACATCGCATCGATGACCTCATTGTTCTCAACACCAAAGAGGAACCAGTCGGCCTAGTCGACGTCCAAGACCTAGCCAGGCACGGACTGCATAAATAACCCCCGTTCCTATACCTCAATCTCAGCAAGCTCAACCTATTCTCCTCAGCTCCGTTCGCCCACGGAGCGGCAGCTCCCCTGAAAGCCAACCAGCTAATCGCCAACAACCATCGCCAAACACCCTAAATTTCCAACATAATAAACCAACCACCAACTACCCAGCCACCGGCCGAGCCCACCCATCCGTCACCCGGCTGATCCGATCATATAAACCTTGAAACTTCCGTCTCACCTTCCTTCGAGCCAAATACCGACTCCAATAACAAAAAGGAAGAAAATCACCACACCCCAAACCGTCAATGATGCGGACCACTCCAGACCGATCCATGATCAAATTATCCAAATGCATGTCGTCCAGCACCACCGCATCCCGCAAACACTCCTCCAAAAGATCGTCAATCGTCTTCCTCAACTCAATCGGGCTCATCACCTCCAACGCATTCGGAACTGGATCAACATATTCAAAGACATACCCAGTTCCCAAATTCGTCTCCTCTTGCCCCAAATAAAACGAAAGATAAGAAGGTCTCAAACCTCTCTTTTTCAAATGTTCATGAGCTTGAACTTCGCGCAAAACCCTTTTCAAAGCCCCCTCCTTATCACCCAAAACCTTCACACACCTTGATCCATCAGCCGGATGACGATAACACCTCTTATCCCCTCCCTCTCCAAGAAAAAGACTCCGATTCAGTTCAAGCATATCTGTTAAATTTATCCCTTAAATCTCCGCCACCTCTCCCCCGAGACTATGTGACAAAAATTTCACCATAAATCAATCGAATCAGTTCAAATGAAAAAACCCACATCCCCCCTTCACCCATCCTCCTAATCCATCCAAATCCTGTCAATCTATGCCTGATTCATCATCAACAACACTCCTCTTCACTCCACCACCGAACATCTCGAATCCGATCGTCACCTTCTAAAATCGCAGTGATCGCAACCGCCAATTTTTCAACCTCAACCCGAGTATCAATTTTTCGAAAAAGCCCCTTCTTCACAAATGGTCTAGACGGCTCAATGAATACCAAAAACCCGTTAGGATACTCGTCATAATTGCCACAACCCAGCCACATTGGAAATTTACTGTGCTCGATCGGAACAACCCACCCCCAGTCTTCAGAGTAAATTTCCTCAACCGCAATTCCAAATGCCTGGAGTTTCTCACCAAGAAAACTGGCCAGATTCTTCCCCCAACACTCAGGATTGACGCAGCCATCCTCGCTCTCATCTCGAGGAAAAGCATCTGACCGAAATTCAACATGTGTCCGCATCGTCTTGTCTACTCTAACACGAGCCTCCCGAGTAGCAACACTATCCTAAAACGACTGCCGACGCCTTCAACAAAGAGTCCCACCACCATTCTAAAAAAAGGAGCTGTATTTTGATCCAAGATTATCCCGAACAGTTTCTGGCCGCATGAGATCCCGTCTGCCATCCATCATTTTCCACAGGCTCCAAAAAAATCCCCCAGCCAGAAATCCGAGCAAGATTCCCACTCCACGACTCGAGTGAAATCCCCCAACAGGCCAATGGCGGCCCATAATGAGACCAATAAAAACTGCACTCAAAACTCCAACCACCCCACCCAAAAATAATCGCCGATAGCCCCTTTTCACAATCATCAAAACTCTCTCTTCTTGAAACCGCGCAACAAGCTTTTCGGCCTGATTGATATTGACCCCTTGTTCAAGGAGAGACTGAACGACCAGCTCGGGAGCTGTTCCCCATGTAATCATATTGGAGGCTTCAGATTCATGGTCATTCATCGACGTAGAGAATAAAGAAGGGAATCCAAAGCTTCAAGTTCCTACTCCACCTCCCCCCAGCCAATCTTCACCCATGGTGAAAAAACAAAAAAATCCATCGCATAGGCGACACCAAAATTCCTGATGATCCATGCCCACGGGATTTGGCTTGGAACACAACCATGATCACAAAATGATCCACCAAGGCGGCCTCTACCCCTTCCCTAAATTCGCCTCAGAACCAACCCTGCCAAAACAAAAGCAAACGCAAAAAATACAAACCAATGGCTCACATCACGATAAGCATTGGCCTTCTTCAAATCACCTCGGGGTAACTCCGGGTCAAAAGAAGCCAAAGAATTCATTCCCTCCGACAATTCCCGATCAAGCAAATACTCAGCTGGATAACTTCTTTCCCAATCCATCGTCTTCCCTAATCCAAAATCAACATCCCTCACACTCACCGTAGCACTCTCCGCTCCAGACAAATCAACCTCCCCTTCATATCTCCCCACTCCAACCTGACGAATTTGAAACGGCAATTCCCGACCTTCAGAATCCAACGCCTTGGCCGCCCACCTGACTCGATCCACCGGTTGATCCAACTCATCACGCCTCACCAAATCAAACTTCCAACGTTCCCCCAAAACCCGCCCCGTCACCGAAAGCCCTGCCGCCTGCTCCTTCCTTAACATCCCCCGCAAAACCTGCGCCCAAAACGACGGTCCCCGCCCCCACGTCAACCACTCACTTCCCCATCGCTCACTGAGATCAGAAGTGAAAGCCAATCCCATTCCTAAACCATAACGCGAGACAGCTAACAAAGGATCACCCGTCTCCGCCGCCAACAACAGGTTCGCGGTCGGCTTTGCCTTGGTCATCACGTAACCCAAGACAAAAGGCAAATCAGAATCTTCATAGCCAGATAGAACAGGATGATCCCCAGTAACCACCGCCCCAAATAAATCTTCCTTAATCGCAGAACGAGAAGCCTTCATCGTCTCTTTCGTGAAAATCTGAGGCATATTCTGCGGATCATTAGTCTCGTAGTAACGCCCCCCACCTTCCTGCGCAATCATCTGCATCAACCCATGATCCGCCCCCTGCCCCAATGCCACAGTCGAAACCGTAATCCCCATATTCCTCATTTCCCTTGCCAGACCACCGTAGTCATTTCCAGAGGTCTGACCATCAGATAAGACTATCATATGTTTCACCTTCGCCACCGTCCTCCTCAACATATCCCTTCCGGCGGCCATCGCTGGATAAGCATCCGTTCCCCCACCTGCACTCAGTGTTTCAATCGCATTAATCACCGTTCCCTGATCGGCTGCACTCGTCATCTCAAGAATCGTCTGGGCACTGCTATCAAACCCAACCACCCCAATCTGATCCTGCACCCCCAAAAGTTCAGCCGCAGCCTTTGCCGACGCCCTCGCTAATGCCATCGGCCCTCCAGACATCGAACCACTTTTATCGATAACCAAAACCATTGCCAAGCTAGGTTTCTGTTTCTCCTTCTCATAACGGGAAGTCAGGGGCAACACTTCCTCAACCGGAGTTTGATAGTATCCACCCAACCCAAATGAATTATCCGAGCCAAACATTCCCACCCCACCCCCAAAGTCAGCTGCGTAACGCCTTAACATCGCCATTTGATTCACCGTCATGGATGTCGCCGGAACATCCGCCAAAACCACCGCATCAAAGGCCAACAAATCTCCCATCGATTCAGGCATCCCTCTCTCTCCCCGAACCTCAACCTCCAAACCTTGCTTTTTCATCGCTCTCGCAAAAGGTCTCATTTGTTTCTCATCCCGATGCAGGATTAAGATCCTCGGTTCCCCCCGAACCGTAATCGTCGTACTCACTTTATTATTAACCGGAAACCAATCCCGATCTGCAATCAACTCTGCCTCCCAACGACTCTCACCCGGAGTCGCCATCGGGACATCAACCACAACCTCAGCTTCCTCATTCGCTTTCAAAGTCACCGGACTCTCAGCAACAACAACACCCCGATTCAATACCCTCGCCCGCGCATTCATCGACTCATTTGCCTTCATCCTCATTTTCATTCTGACCACCTCCCCTCGATAGGCAACCTGAGTGAGCGGCTCAAAAGACACCATCGCCGCCTCCGGCTTGCGAATCCCATCCATCGAGCGAAATCTCACATCGACCGATTCCTCACTCAACGCTCGGAGCGCTTCACCAACCCCCATCTCGGTAGACACTCCATCACTAAAAACAACCAACCTCTTCGAAAGCCCCCCTTCAAACAAAAGCCTCGTCCCCAACAACGCCTTCGCCAGACGACTCGCCCCACGCTCGCTAGAATCAACCCTCCCTTCCTCCACATTTTTCAGAAGCTCCCTCAACTCCTCCATCTCACATTGATCTAATCCATTCGCAAATCGCACCAACGAAAACCGATCCCCACTCTTCAATCCAGATTGAGCCTTCTCAACCTCTTCCATCACCGACCGGATCTCTTCGACATCGACCGACTCAGAAACATCCACTAAGCAGATCAAATGCATTTCTTCTCGCTCCAAAGTCATGAACGGTCGGCACAACGCTAAAACCAGCAAAAGCACCCCGAAAGCCCTCAACCCATGAGCCAGCCACTTCAATGCAGGAAGACGATCAACCAACGATTTTTTCCAAGTCAGCCACCCAAGAGGCAGCAAGACCAACAAAAACCACAATGGTGAAAAATCCGCAAAATCCAAAATTATCCGACCTTTCTACGCTGATATAAGCCCTCCTCAACAACCACTACTAAGACCGCCATAAACAACAACCAACCCGCAAGCGACCAACCCTTCGCTGGTTCAATCTCCAACCCACCCTCATCTCCCTTCAACCCACCAACAGACTCGCCCGGCGACAATAAACCTCCGCCAAAGTAACTAACCTCGCCTCCCTTCTCGACCTCATAGTGACCCACATTTTTCACCAAAACTGGTGATTCACCACTCAAATCCTCTCCAACACCTCCATACTGGCGCCTCACTCTTCCAACCTCACCACGCCCCGGCAACCCAACCACCTCCCCAGTCGCAAAAACCGAACGTAAACGATTCTCTCTGCCCGTCAAAAACACGCTCGCATCATGAATCATCACCGGAAACCATGGAGACAGAAAAAAATCATCTTTGGCCGGATCCAAATTCACCACCACCGCTCTCCTTCCATCCTTCTGAACAGTGTAAAGCAAAGGACTCCCATCAGGATGAGCCAACACAACGACCGCACCTCGAGGTGCTTCCAACTTTCGGGCTCCCGCAAAACTCAACAATCCAGGATCCAACCGCTCAACCAAAACATGATCTTCGATTTTCACCTCTGGAGATCCGACACTTAGCTCATCTCCAACTTGAGTCCAATACTCTGACTCACCCGACGGAGTGAAGATAATCGAAACCTCAGCATCTGGAACCACTCCCTGCGCTAACACCATCTCAGGTCCATCCTCGACCATTTCAAAAAGCGAATCCGCTCGTGCAAAAGCTTCCAAAACTCGCTCGAAGAAAAATGGTGTCTCACTAACCACCTCAACACGCGTCGCCCTCGGAATCGTCAAACCAAGAGGCACAACATTGTCCGCCATCAAATCATCCTCACCTACAATTCGAACTTCCCACCCCCCCGGGCGTAACCCTTCAACAACCATCGACTCGCTAACCTGACCGCCCGGTGGCAGCTTCATCGTAAAGTAGCGGGCCACCTCTGAAGTCTCTGGATGAACCAACTCCAAATCTACCTCCTTTTCTTCTTCACTCGTCGAAGCCAAAGAAACAAACAACCTAACCTCATCACCAGATTGCCACCTCAAATCAGCTGCTGTGATTGCAAAATTATCCGTCACCTCTCCAACAAGAACTCGCTCGATCCCCTCCGGAAGCTCAACCTCCCCATGTTTCCCATCAGTCAACCAAAGAATCCTCACATTCGCCCCCTCCCCAGAAGCCAATAGGGACAATTCCTCCAAGGCATCAGACCTCAAAGGCAAATCAGACCCCTCAACCCGTTTTAATGCCTCCTTCAGGGGCTTTCCTTGGTCAGTCAAATGCTCCAAATATCTCAACTCCGTATCGATCGTTGCTAACGCCGCTCTTCGTGTCCCACCAAGACCAGAGATCCAGGATTCCGCCTTCTTCTTTGCCAATTCTATACGACTCGTCTTACCACCATTCATCGAAGCCGATCGATCAATCACAATTAAGAGATCTCGATCGTCTTTTTCACCCACCGTCGGACGTGCAAGGGCGAAAATCGCCCCCAAAAAAGCCAACGCAACTAACAGCAAAGACAGCAAATTTCGCAACCGCTGAAACAACGACCTCGAGGTCTTCTGATCCAAAATCTTCTCCCAAAGAAAAAAGACCGTAACCACCTGCCGACGTGGACGTGTCCGAATAAAATAAACCGCCACCAAGGGAACAAGAACCAAGGTCGACCATAAAAATGCTGGGGCTCCCCAATTCACGCGACTAACCCTCCCTTTCTTAGCATCGTCCGAACCACCACCTCAAAAGGAACATCCGATGTCGTACTCACCATCCCCCCTCTTCGCACACTCCGTGCGCAACCCTTCATTCCAACGTTCCACAGCCTCTTCGTATCGCTTCGCCTCCCGCTCACGCACCGTGATCCGCTCCTTCTGCCCAGACTCGACACACTCAATCTCCAGATCGCCTAACCAAGGACACTTCAGGTCATCCTGGGCCATTGTCTGTAAACAGAAGACATCATGCCCTCTCCACTGCAAAAGCTTTAATCCCTCCTCATAACCTTCTCGAAAGAAAAAATCCGACACAACCAACACCACCCCTCGTTTTCTCGTCCGAGCTTCAAAGCTCCTCACACAAGCACTAAAATCTGTATCCTCCCCATACACATCTGCCTCCTCCAAACTCCGTAAAAAACGAAACGCCTGACCACGCCCCCTCACCGAATCTACAATCGTGGTCAACTGATCTGCCATCCCATGAACAACAACCCGATCTAATCCATTCAACCCGATATAACCCAATGCTGCTGCCAAACGCTTCGCATAGTCCAACTTCCCCCCCATCGAGCGACTACAATCTAATAAAAGATAAACGGTCGTATCCTCCTCCACCTCGAACAACTTAATCAGCAACTCCTCAGTCCGCGCATAAATCTTCCAATCAATCGCCCGATAGTCATCCCCAAACTGATACTGCGCGTAGTCCGCAAAGGTGATTCCAGTCCCTCGCCGCTCCGTTCGGCGATCAGCCTGCAAAGACCCCTTCAACACCCTTCTTGCCAACAAATTGAGGGCGTCAAGCTGCTTGATAAAAGCTGGATCGGTCAAAGACATCCCAGAACTTCGTAAAATCTTCGGTTGAATGAGAAACTACCCCTTCGCTGACTCAATCGCATCCCTAACCAAATCGTCAGGCTTCACCCCTTCCGCCTCACCTTCAAACGAGAGGATTAAGCGATGCCTCAATGCAGGCAAAGCCACCCGGTCAATATCTTCCCGAGCAACATGAAATCGACCGTCTAACAATGCACGCGCACGCGCCGCAGATAACATCGCCTGCCCAGCACGAGGAGAAGCTCCATGACGGACAAAATTCTGGATCGACTGAGCCGCATCCTCACCAGGATGAGTCCCCCGGACCACCTTAACCAAGTAGTCTTGCAAATCAGACGACACCGGCACTTCTCGCAACGTTTCCCCCATTTTCAAAATATCACTCCCACCCGCCACCGGCTTCACTTCTGGAGCCCGACTCCCACCTGTTCTCTCCAATATTTCACGGAAATCATCATGCCCAGGCAAACCAACCTCTAACTTAAAAAAGAAACGATCCAATTGAGCCTCAGGCAATGGATAAGTTCCATCATTTTCAATCGGGTTCTGAGTCGCCATCACGAAAAAGGGCAAATCTAACGAATGAGTATGATTAGCAACCGTGACTCGCTTTTCCTGCATCGTCTCCAACAACGCAGACTGCGTCTTTGGAGTCGCCCGGTTAATCTCATCAGCCAACAACAAATTACAAAACACTGGCCCGCGTTGAAATTCCAACTCCCTTCTCCCATCTTGATCGATTAGAACCTGTGTCCCAACCACATCACTCGGCAACAAATCGGGCGTAAATTGAATTCTCTTAAAATCCACGTTGATTGCTTGGGCCATCGTATTCACCAATGACGTTTTACCCAACCCGGGAACTCCCTCCAATAAGACATGCCCGCCACAACAAATTGCTACCAAGACATCCTCGATGATATCCTCTTGCCCCACAATGAAGGAGGAAACCGCCTCCTGCACTTTGCTGAATGTCTCTCGAAAATGGCCCACTCCAGCCTCAGTTTCTTCCATCGTACTCATATTAAACGTTGATTTTGATGTCTGATTCTACTCTTCGACTTCAGGCACTTTAGAATCCGCTGTCTCAAGATTCTCGAAATAGTTTCTCACTCCCAATTTTAAGGACTCCGGGATATCATCACGCTGCACAAACGATTCTGCCTGCCTAGCAAAATCCCGCTTCTTCCCAGTGCCTCTTCGACTAGAAACTCCACTGCCGCTCTCTGCCTCTTCAACCGAACTCATCGAAGGCCCATCTCCATGTTGCCCCTTCAAATTTGCCAATGACCCATTCTTCTGTGAATCATCCCTCTCCTGACGATTTGACTTCACCGAACCTTTCCCTGGTTTTTTCCCACCAGGCTTCCCACTAGGTTGAGCACCCGAACCCAACGACTGACATTTTCCCTGACACATCCCCTGGGCTTTTGACAACCCTTTTCGCAACTGGCTCAGTTTACTTTTCGCCTTCTTACGGCCAGCCATCTTGCGCATCTTCTTCCTGAGCTTACCCATAGCTCCCTGACATTTTCCCTGACATTGCTGACAACTTTCACATTCACTTTCACTCGGCTCTTGATTGGGATCCATTTCCATCTCCTTGAGCATGTCCTCCATCTCTTCGGCAGCTTCATCAACCTCTACCATCAAATCTTCCAACGATTTGTCATTGTTGTCAGGGGCTTCTCGTTGAGCATTTTGCCCCGCCTTAGCCATCTTGCCGTCTTTCCCCTGTTTTCCAGCTTGCTGCTTCAAATTCCCAGCTCCTTTCTGTTTCTGACCAGATTGACCATCTAACTTTCTTTTCTTCCCAGCCGCAGCCAATCGCTTCGTCACCGCCCTCATCTTTGCCAAATCCTTCCGAACTTCTGACAACTTCTTCGGATCTCTCTTCAATTCTTTTAAATCAAATTTCTCAGCCTCCAACTTTTTCATCATTTCTTCAGCCTCCTTCCAATCTTTAGCCACCAATTTTTTCCCCAACTGACGAGGCTCAGTCTCCTCAGCTTTCGCAAGTTCTTTCCCTGCCATCTCTAAGGTCTTCTCATCTGCCCTCTGATCAAACTTGCGTTCAGCCTCTCTGACCTTCTGCTCAATCTTTGCAAACTGCCGGCTAGCTTCAGCCCGATCCCCCGTCTCCTCAATCTCCTTCACCAGCTCCCGAAACTCATCCAAATCAACACTCTCTTCATCATCTTCCGAAGCCAATTCATTATCAAGCTCATCAATCAGCTCCTCCAACTGCTCCTTCGCATCACTCACCCTCTCACGAGTCTCTCGCTCCTCTTGCTGCGCAGCCAAAACCTCAGGCGATGCCGGAACAAAAGCCAAAGAAAGAGCAGACACAACCCCTAACAATGCCCCACCATACCACCGCCTCGACATTTTCGACTGGATTGTCGCCGCATCACAACCCTCAACTCTCTCCGCAACCCACCGCCTCTGCAATTCCTCACTCGCGACTCCCTCTTTCTTTCCCTCCAGATACAACAAAGTCGACAAACCATCTTTCAACTTGAAGTGCTCATCTCCGAAGCTGGCTGCTCCGCGTCGATCCATCCAGCGCTGAACCAACATCAAACCAACAACGCTTCCCATCGCAACTAAACCAACTCCCCAAACCCACCAAGGAACAGCATGACCTCGAAAAACCCAAACCAACGAAGACAATGCCACTCCAAAACCAACAAACGTCAAAACCTGAACCAAAATCTTCACAACAAGGAGACGATTACAACGCTTCGCCACCGCTTCCAATAATCGCTCGATATTTCCTAACTCGCTCATAACCCTAAAAAAATAATAGCCTGACTTTAAAATTTCATCCCTATGAACTAACAATTTTTCACTTAACTCTCTTCACAAACCCTAGACTCCCTGTGGACGTTCGCCCCAAAATAGAACACTCGAAATTCAATCATTACTTCTTCTCGGACTTATTGATAAAATTCAAGACCTCAGCAGGAAGATTCTTGCGATCCTCCTCCGATAACCAGCTTGCCGCAAATTTTACGAACTGACGATGACCCCCTAAAATCGCCTCAGGCTCCTCTCCAGCAAAAGCCTCAGCCACTTTCTTCTCCCGACCCTCTCCAAGGACCATCGCAGCCAAAATCATCTTGGCCCCAAACCGCCCATCTTTTCTCCTCTCTAACCGCTCCATCACCTCCTTTTTAAGATCTTTTTTCAGCTTTCTACTAAGCATGAAAAAGATCGCCTTCTCAAGCATCACTGAGGATTTTAAGACAGTTTTACCTTTGCCGATCTTTGTATCCTCATCAACGACATGGATTCCACCCGGGGGGGTCCATTGTCCCACCTCAAGCAACAAGCCCGAGTTCTCAAAAAACGAAATCACCTGGTCTGCATTTTCAAATTTCTGATCAAAGTGACTCACCAAACTCTGGTTACTCATCCAAAATCCAGTCAAAGACATTGGGACACCTGCTCTAAAGGCAGCTCCATACACCTTTTGTTTTTCTTCCGCTGATAAACCTAATTTCCCGACGAACGTGGCATACTGGTGTAGTAAATGGGGCTGCTGATTTACGATAGACTTCCATGACGTCTTGCTTCCAAAGAACCTCTTGCGGAGAAGTCTGACCCCTTGATCAACAGCCCGATAATCCGGGTCTGAAGCTGCAGCCTTCAACATCAAAGAAGCTTTTTTGTTTGTCGAATCACCAGAAGAAAACCCAAAATTCTGCGAACCATCGACTTCGTTCTCCCGGAAGAGAGCGAATAATCCAGTCTTCCCTTTTAACTTTCCAACCAAAATTTCATCCATTGCTAAGAGAGCTGATCCCGGAAGACTCAGCTTCTTCCGACTCTCATAAAACGCCTTGCCCTCTTCGATCGTTTGAACCGAGACCAACTGCGCCAAAAGATCCAACAATGGCTTGTTTTTTTGAGAGATTCTCTCGAGCAATTCAGGTTGAAAAACTTCCTCTAAACTTCGAGCCGAATCCAACTTCCCGATCAAAAAAGACCCGCTGGCAGCTCCCTCTAAATTCTCACCACTGCTCCAAGACCCGGCAATAACGAGCGCAAATGTGACATCACCCCACCGATGAGCCGATTTCTCTTTCATCAAAATTTCCACAGCCAAACTCAATTTCTCTGAGTCACTAAAACCACTGTCTTCCCAGACTGACATCAATCGAAACGCAGCTTCCATTGTCTGAGGAAACCTCATCATCTGCTTTGCCAACCGCCGCGCTAGCTCCTCTCGACGCTCTCGGATCTTCTTGCTATCACGACCAGACGAACCTTTCTCAAGAAGCGAAGGAAGTGAGCTCGCATACAAATAATCAAAAAATTGACGTCCTTGATAATTGACCCAACTCAAATTGACATCCTTAGCTTTCTCAGGTGAACACTTTGCCAGCGAACGTTCGATCAACTCAATCAACTGAAAGAGTTTGTCAGATTGCATCCGATCAAAATCCATATTTCCGTTGGAAACATAACGCGCAACCTCATCCGATTGTCGACGAATCAAGTCCGCAAGGAGGTCTGTAGCCTTCTCATCATCGAATCCACCCAGGAAAATAAGCTTCAACAGAACCTCCGAATCTTTTGGCCGATCTTGATGAATTTTCTGCAACTCACCGATGGCCTTTTCCTTTTCTCCAACCTTAAGACAAAGCTCCACAAACTGCATCCGCCTCATCCGCCCCTTTGATGTCCCTGGATGTGCCAACTGAAGCAATTCCTTCACGACCTCATCTTCAATCTTCTTCATCCAATCCTCTCCCGATCCAAAGACAACCATCGAAGACCTATTCTGCGCTTTTTTCCGAAAGTCCGCCCAAACAAGTTTCGCTGCTGCCTCATGTTTTCCCTTTTTCGCCAATTCCTTGACTCGCTCTTCGATCGATTTGGAACTCAAACGCAATACGCTAGGATTGGAAGAAATCGAAGATCGCCCCTTCACCTGCTTTGCCCGAGCCTTCTTTAGCGATTCAATCCTCTCAGCAAGATCGTCAAATCCCAATTGTTTGGCGATCTTTAGAAGATCAAGCTGATCTTGACCAATCTGACGAATTTTGTTCTTCCAAATCAACGCCCTCAACTCAGTTTCGTAGCCTTTGATCTTCTCCTTTGGTAAATCAACCGAAGTTTGAAGCATCAATAACTCCAGAGCCTTGACACGCGATTGATCACCAACCCAATAACTTCTCGCTTGAGATGCCAGCTCATAAACCCCCTTTCGACTTCCTTGACCTCCACCCTTTTCCAGCCTGGAGACCAAATTAAGCATCAACAACTCTTTCATTTCTTTCCGTTTGAGCTCAAGGCCGCTACCGAGCTCCTGCCCCAATGGCTGGCCATCATGATACCGAACGATAGCTCTTAAGACCGGAGACTCGATTTCATCCAAATAATCGATGGTGTCGAATTCAGGAATTGGAACCCGATCTAGAGCAATGATCATCGAACCGCCACGGCCGTATAGCGATCCATCAATATCACTGCTCGTCAACCACTGGGGCAACGATTTGAAAGGAATGGACTCAAATGTCCACTGGTGACCAGCTCCAGATTGGCGGATCGACATTCCCATGGGAGATAGTGGCGAAGCCACATTCATCTGACGCTTCCCGCGGGATTCATCCCGAAATTCTTTGACCGCCAAGTTCAGGATCTCTCCTATCTTTGCCTTTCCTAGGACAGCCAACCTCGCCTGAAAACGTATTTGGCTAGAATGCTGGGATTCCCCATCCTCAAACACATCTCTAACCAAACCTTCCATCACCTGAAGCTTCTCACTCGAAGCTTTCTTGTCCAACAATTCACCCATGATTGTTCTCAACATCAACTCCTTCAAAAACGCATCCGCCTCCTCTTTGTAAACCTGAATCAATTGGTCATAATCTCCATCCTGAACATTATCACCCTCTAACAATTCGGTGAGCGCTGGCCATTTTGCAACCCAACCATACCTGGAATCCCGGCAAAGAGAACGCAACTCCTCACTCGAAAGAGGCTCAATCGATTGATCAAGGTTAGCCCCTCCACCATATAGCAGCAGACTTAAGCGAAAAGAGGTCGTCACCAGATCATCAGGGTGCTCTTTGACAAATTTCATAAAAGCCTCCTGAGGCTCTTTAGCTGTCGCCAGCTCCCAAAATAAATCAGATCGCTCTAGATCAAGTGTTTTCAATAACTTCTTAATTTCACTTCCTTTTTCTTCTTCTACATGATCAATAATCTTTGCCAGCTTTACAAAAGCGACAAACTTCATCTGCCGATCATTCAAGGTGGAAATACTCTGAGTGAAAGAGGCAGCCGAATAATTTGCCATGTTAATGATCCGGAAAAATTCATAAAATTCGATGACCTCTTGCGGATGCCCTTTCATATATTGAGAAACAGACCAAACATAACCCTGACCTGTGGCCGACTTCTTTGGATGATTCCGCCCTGGCCTTAAGGCCAAATCCACCAACACCTCAATCGCCTCTCCATCCCGCCCATCTTGGATCAGCAAATCTGCCAAAATGAAATCTAACTCCGCCTCTCCCCCCCCTTTCGCCCGTCGATCAATCAGCAACTGAATCGCTTCTTCATGGAAACCTTTTTGGGACAACTGTTCAGCTAACGTAACTACATTTTTGGTCGTCTGTTCAGTTTGGGCCTCCAGCAACCGAATACTCGCCAAGGCCTGATCAACCTCGCCTTCTACCAAATAAGAATCTACGAGAGATCGGCGAATTTGATGATTTTCATCGTAAGGTAGGGCACTTTCCAAAACCGCAATCGCTTTCGAAAAACCTCCCTCCTCCTTATCAATTTCAGCAATCCGACGATACAACTCGAGATCCTTGGGCCTCAATCGCACCGCTTTCACCAAAAATTCACGCTCTTTGCTTCGCTCACCCAGCTCCCTTGCCAAAGCTGCTAGTGCCAACAAAGGGCCCACTGCTTTGCGGTTCATCCCAGAACGCTTCTTAAATTTCCTCTCAAACTCATCGGTGTTCCCCGATTCAATCGCAGTCTTTGCCAACTCCCTCGACCACCGCATTTGTTCCTCATCTGTTTTGGAATCGCTGTAGAGCCTCCAAAACAACGACTCCGACTCACGATATTCTCCTCCTTCTCGAAACAAACCAGCCAACCGAGCCTTCAAATCAACATCCTCATCAAATCGAGCAGTCGCCAATCTTAATTCCCGAATCGCAGCCTTCAGATCTCCCCGTTGACGCAAAAGATCAGCCCGAAAAATCCACGCCGTACGATCACCAGGCGCAGCCTGCTTCCATTTTTCCGTGACCGCTAATGAGTCATCCAACAGATCAGCTCGCCTCGTCATCTCAGCCAACTCCCTCAAATACGTTCCACTCCTTCCCTCATCAGTTTCCCTCAACCCACCAAGGACTTTCACCGCCTCCTCCAAATCTCCCCTCATTTCCAACACCACCGCATGAAATCTCACCAACAATGGCTCTTTCTGACCCGCGAATAACTGATCCACCTCAGCGAAAGAACCAGTCTCCTCTTTCATCCAGGCGAACAAACATCTCATCTTCCCACTCAATGGATCTGCACCCTCAAGCTCCCGAATCTTCTCACCCAACACCCCAGCAGCTTTATAAACACGAACTCCCAACAAAACCGATTCACTCAACTCTCTCTCCCCCTCGGACAAACGAACCAATCGGACAACCTCAGGCACCAAACCCTGGACTTCATCCTGCGACAACCCAACCTGAAACAAGGCCGTCAAAAATCGTTTTTCTGATCCAAAATCACTTCGTCTCTCATTAAGCAATTCAAAACCCAATTGCTGATCTCCCATCGTCAACGCTGTTTGATGCGCCCGAATCACCGTCTCCACATCTTCACTTGCCGATAGCAGCTTAAGAAAAGTCACCGCCTCCTTCTTGCGATCCTTACGAATCAGCAACTGAACCAATGCCTCCTTAACCGCAGGCGAATGATCCTCACGTTTCAAACGCTCCCTCAACAGCACTTCTTGTTCCTGATCTAGATCATAATTGGACATTAACCGAGCCACCCTCAACGCCTCCGCTTCTCCGTCCCCTGCTAATTCATGCCCTTTCTTCAACGCAGACAACACTCCTTCCCGATCATTCAATTGATGCTTAAAATTTGCCATTCGGAAGAAGAACACATCTTTCTCCCCCTCCTGCTCCATCAAAGCTTCCAATTCAACAACCGCCTCTTCCAGCCGTTCGTTTGTCGCAAGTAAATTGATAAATTCTTCCCGAATCTCAATCTGACCAGGCATCCTTGCAATCACCTCACGGAACCGATCAACCGCCACATCCATCTCACCAACTTCCGCATCCAGTTTTGCCAACATCCGATGAATGGCCAACCTTCCACCATGCTTTTCGGACAATGCCACCAAATGTTCTCTCAAATCATCGATCCTCTGATCCCTCCGAAACAACTCATCCAACTGAGCTAACACCTCTCGTTCCAGCCACGACCCACTTCCGACCGAGTCCAATAACCCATTCAAAACCGCAAAAGCCTCATCTACCTGACCAGACTGAGTCTGCAACTCAGCCTGACGCAACTTTTGCATCGCTTGACGATAGGGGTCAGTTGTCGCCTTCTGCAATTTCTCCAAAAACACCAGCCCCTGTTCCGGGTCACCTTCCGCCGCTGCAATCTCCACCAAGTCTTCCAACAAATCTGTATCTCCAGGATTTGCCTCCAATGTCTCATTCCAAACCTGGCTAGCCTTTTCAAGATTGCCCATCCTCACATAAGTCCTCCCCAACAACTTCGACGCCCGTAACACAATCACCTCATCATCTCCCTGACGAGCTTTCTCAAGATCAGCAGTTGCGAGCTTGAAATTTAATCTTCTCGAATGAATCAAAGCACGCTCCACCAACAACACCGCATCTTTCGGGCTCTTTTCAATCGCCTTTGCCAACGCCCCTAAAGCCTGGAGATCCTGACCTCGGCGCAAGTAGAACCGAGACAAAATGGACCAATCCGCCCCATCGCCTTCCTCTGCCTTCTTCACCAAAACCCCTTCCAGTTCCTCCATCCCAAATTGATCTAAACAAGCCCCCTCAAAGCGATCAAACAACGTCTCTTGATGAGGACGTTTCTTCAACACCTGGTAATACTTCCCCGCCTTCTCTGGAATCTCAACCACCCCTTGTCCAAAAGTAGTCAAGGAAACCAAAACAAAAGTCGCTGCGCCAATAAGTTCACCCTTCATAAAAAATAAATAGATTGATCCTGTACAAGAGTAGAAACCATCAATCAGAAATCTGCCGAAGTTTCTGCGAGAATAGAGAGAAAAAAATTCATCTATTCAATGAACCAAAGAACTCCGCCTCTGGCGGAAATTCAGAACCAAACGCAACGACAAAAACGAAAATGAGCGGAAAGAAACCACCCAGGCCAACTCGAGCAGCCTTTATGGAAAAACACCTCGAAAATCCAACTCACCTCCAGCCCCCTTCTCCAATCGCTCCAAAATCACCCTCTCAACCTCATCCAAGAGACTCCCTTCCTTCTCATCCCCTTCAATCGCATTTACACGTGCCTTATCCATCAACAACCGTCCGACATGATCTCGATCAGCGTCCGTCAAGCGGTTAAAGATCCCCTGATCACTATCTAAGGTTTCCTGGCTCAGCGGTGTCACAGATAACAACCTAGGCTCGGGCCACTCACCAACAACTCGGTTGCCCTCTAACTCAAAACCCTCAAATTCACCTAAATCAAAACCTGCTTTCACCTCAAAAATCCCCTTCACTGTAATCGACTTCTCCGATCCAAGCCATTTCGTCTTGTAGGTGACAACCGTTTCCACCGTCCGCTCCTTCACGGCTAACTCCCGAATCTCCTTACTCTCCAAAATCACACTAGAATCTTCAATCTTCACCCCCTGCTCCGTCGCTAGACCCAGCGCCTGAGCCAATTTTTCTAAACGACCCTTCACCCCATCTTCAACAATCTGCCAAGGCTTCTTAACAAAGTAGTGATACCCCCCAATCCCCGCTCCCCCCAACAAAACGATAACCGCCAAAAATCTCATCACTCCACTGATCATTCCACGGTGACGTCTTTGCTGTATCTGCCTCATCAAAGCTCACTTTGATACCCGATGACAGACAAAGCCATTACAAAAGCAACGCGATATCGTAATCTCCTCACCAAAATACCCTTGCCTAAAAACCTCCCAAGTGTTCACTCCCACCTCAATGAACGCCTTCGAAATCTACCAAGACATCGACCCCTCCATCATCTCTGACATGTTCCTCTGGATTCGTGAAAACGATCGCCAACTCTACAAATCCACCGTGGCCACCCTCGCTGCCAACCGACGACTTCGCCCTGTCTTCGTTGAAAAAAAATCAGTCCCGGACCAAATAGCCTGGCTCCACAAAACCCTCAAACTGAAAACAAGCGACAACATTGGCGAACACCTATTCCAAGCCTGGTTCATGAAAGGGCAACAAGAACTCCTCAAAACCTTCTGCGATAGTCTCGAAATCAAACATGACGGAAACGGAGCCGTTGAAGGTGAACTCCCGAAAACTCTCGATGATGACAAACTCAAATCCACCATCGATACCCTCTTAGAATCCAACGACCCCAAGCTCATCACCCTCTACCTCCGAATCTTCAATCTCCAAACCCCCGAGGGCTGGCCCAACCTCGCCAAAACCCTAGAAGAAGACGATCGCCTCGTTCTCTCATAGGGACATTCTGAAAAATTTCCCCAAAAAAATGTCACCTTCCTGAGAAAATCGTAAAGAAGGGGTGAACACCAATGAGTGACCCCTTTAACATTCTCGTCTTTGAACACCGCCCAATGGTCGTGACCTACCTCCGGGCCATAGTCCAAGATGACCACCTTGCCGAGGATCTCACCCAAGAAACTTTCCTCGCAGCACGTCAATCTCTCGAAAAGTTCAAGGAAGGCTCTGACTTTGGCCGGTGGCTTCGCGGAATCGCTCGCAACAAAGCCCTCATCCATTGGCGTAATTCGCGCCAAGAGCCCATCATGTCCAATTCCGATGTCATCGATGGGATCGAGGACATTTTTTCCACCATGAATCGGAACCAGGAAGACTCCAACTGGTGGGAACAACGGCTCAATGCTCTCAACGATTGCATCAACCGCCTCAGCAAAAATCTCCGCCACCCCATTCAGCTCTTCTACTTCGATGACAAAAGCATCGAACGAATTGCCCAAATGCTGAACGCAAAGCGTGATGCCATCGCCCAGCGACTCTCCCGAGCCCGCAAACAAATCCACACCTGCATGACTCAAAAAATTCAATCTTCCTCCACCGATGCCTAATCCCACCAACACAGAAGCCAAGCAAATCCCCGCTCCAAAAGATCCTAGTGACCACAACGCCATGCGCGAATACGGTCAACAGCTTGCACTTCACGAACTCCTCCGTGCTGCCGCACAAAACAAAGCCAACAAAAAAGTCACCCCTTTCACCAAAAACTCTCTCAAGATCAAAATTGCCGCCATCGCAGCCTGTCTCACTGCACTCATCAGCTTTACCTTCTGGAAATCATCCCAACAACCCACTCCCTCAGCGATCACCCTCGCCACTCTCGACCCTAGCTGGATTCTAAAACCTTCCCTCGATGCCCAATTCAAAATCACCAACCCAAATACCATTAGCCTTCTAAAGGGGGAACTCCGCCTAACCTCTAGCAAACCATCGAACATCACCATCAAAACCCCCAATGCCACCGCAACTGCGAGTGGGACAGACTTCCTCATCGGAAGCCACGAACACAATTTTACGACCAATCTCAATGGAGAACCAAAAAAAAACAAACCTATGAAAAAACAATTGCTAACCAGACTTCTCGTCCTCGCAGGATCCGTCACCTTAGCCAACAATCTTGGCGCTCAAACCGCACAAAAAAACGAAGCTATTTTTGCCGAACAGGGAGCCTCTCCGGAAAAAATCATAGTAAAGGCAAATTCCGATTTCGCTATCAAGCTCTACCAAAAATTCAACGATCAAATTGGTCTTGAAGAGAATCTTATCTTCTCTCCTTACTCCCTCTCCAACGCCCTCCTCATGGTCACCGAAGGTGCTCGTGGCCAAACCGCTCAGGAGCTTGGTCAGGCACTCGGATTCCCACCTGAGCTCTCACGCATTGGCAGCGACAACCAAAACCTTCCCTGGCAAATGTCCACTATCCGCAACGGATTCAAATCGCTACAAGACAATTTAAAAAACAACAGCAACGAATCTCATAACCTCCGGAAAAAAATCGATAACCTCAAAAGGAAAATCGACTCATTCGATCAAAACTCTACCCAAAGCGAAACAATCAAACACAATCAAAGAGTCGCTCAATATAACTCCCTCAATACCAAATTGGATGAAACCAAACTCAACATCGCTAACAGTATTTGGGCCGGACAAAACCTCCCCATAAAAGCCCCTTGGAAACACCAAATCACAACTACCTACGGAGTTGAATCCATTCAACAATGTGACTTCGAAAAACAACCGGAAGCTGAAAGGCAAAAAATCAACAACTGGGTTACCAAACAAACCCAGGGACAGATTAACAATCTAATCGCCTCGGGCGCCATCGACGAATCTACAAGAAGCGTAATCGTCAATGCCATCGCATTTCAATCGACCTGGGCCAAACCTTTTCATCCAGGGCTCATCAAGCCTCACCCCTTTAGTCTCGTTAGTGGTAAAACCAAACAAGTCACCCTGATGGAATCAAGATCGGATCAAACCATCAGATACGCCGCCTTTAACGAAGATGGATCTACCTTTCACACACCACTGGAAATCCCCATTAAAGGCACCCTTCCAGCAACTTATCCCGATGAAAATGGATTCGCCATGATTCAAAAACCCTATAAAGGGAACAAATTTTCAATGATTGCTCTCAGTCCGAATGACCCATCAAAATTTCATCAACTGCAATCAAAAATCAACGCTTCCAATTTAACCAAGTGGACCAATGAACTTCAAAATCGCTCAACTCATGTCCTGATCCCAAGGTTCACCATAGAATCAGAGCCAAAAACAAAAAAGGCACTCACCTCCCTCGGCATCCAACAAATGTTTGACAGCACAAAAGCAAATCTCAGTGGTATATCTGAGGGTGTAGATTACCCGAACTATATTAGCGACATCATACACAAAGCCAAAATCAATGTTAACGCAAAGGGAACAATCGCTGCCGCAGCAACCATCATTGCAAAAGAACCTGTCGACTCTGCGCCTTTTGAAGTGGCGGCCAGACCATTCACCCCAACCTTCAGAGCTGATCGCCCCTTCATTTTCTTAATCAAAGAAAACAAAACCGGCACCATCCTCTTCCTCGGACACGTCGCCGATCCCACAAAACTCTAACCCAACAACTCCCTAAACACACCTACCCCAAACGCCAGCTCCTCCTCCGTCATCACAACCGGAGGAGTGAGCGACAGCACATTTCCCTTCGGCCCATCCGCCAAAAATAGCAGCCCCCTCTTCAACAAATCGCCTAACAAACTTCCTGCATTGTCAGTCATTTCCACCCCCCACATCACCCCTCTCCCCCTGACTTCTCTCACCTTAGAATGCCCCTCCAATCCCTTCAACAAAACTCCTAGAGATCCCGAAATTCGCTCCACCTCCCCCCGAGTCTCATCCCTCCCCAAAATCTCCAAAGATTTCAACGCCATCGCACAACCCACCGGATGCCCCAAATACGTACTCGTATGTAAAGCCTCCCCATGACTCGCCGGCCAACCATCCATCACCGCCGCCCTTCCCACACAAGCCGAAATCGGAAAACCTCCACTCATCGCCTTACCGACACAAATTAAATCCGGCACCACGCCATCCCACTCACAGGCAAACCATTTCCCCGTCCTCCAAAATCCCGTATAAATCTCATCAAAAATCAACAGCGCCTCATTCTGATCACACCACTCACGTAGTCCCCTCAAAAAGCCCTCCGGAGGAATTCGCTTCCCAACCCCCCCCTGACCCACACCGCGCCGACGCCATGAC
>JAHDGN010000143.1 GCA_020627645.1 Akkermansiaceae bacterium | reverse complement strand
CGATGCTTGGGGCTGTCCATCACCTTAACTTTTGGACACCCATGTCAGCTTACTCAAAAAAATTGAGTCACTAAAAGAGCTCCAAAAATCCTCTATTACCCAAACTCAAATCTTCCATTTTTAGAGACAATGAATCGGGGGCATTCTTTGTTAATGATACAAAAAGAAATACAGCCTATCAAACCAATCAATCAATTCCATTTGATCAAAGAATATATAACAATTCATGAGGTGCATGAGCGAGAGCACTGGGTCCAACCTTCCCCAACGCTTCCTTACTATTAAATCCCCATGTCACACCAACAACTGACACTCCCGCTTTAAGCCCCGCCTTCATGTCCCTTACCTCGTCACCAATGTAAACCATCTCTGACGGCTCGATCGAATAGGTTTTTGCAACAGCTCGCAAATACTTGGCTTTTCCTTTCAACTTACTACAGGTCGAAATGAAATCGAAATGGTGCCTCGCACCATGCTTCCTTAAAAATATTTCCACATTCTCAACCGAATTCGAAGTCAGGATCCCACATCGCTCTGTCTGCTTCCGAATCTCATCCAGATGGTCAAAAATATCCCCACAGGGTTTCAATGACGCCAATCGTTCCCTCATTAACATTCGTCCTCGTCTCAAAATACCCGGCACATGCCGCTGCTTCATTCCCAAGGCCTTCAACAATTCCCGCAAATTGAAATGCCGCAAGTCTGCCACCTTATCAGCTGCCACCTCATCCAGACCATAGTCAGGCGCAATCTCATTAAAGATGAGCCGCGCTGCCTCAAGGGTATCAGCCAACGTGCCATCAAAATCAAAAATTACGGCCTCTTTCACTGGAAAAGAGCCTATCCAACCCTCTTTCGAAAGCAACCCCATCCTCGGCATCTAAAAAAATCAATTTTTGTGTTAAAAAAACAGCACTTAGAGTGTATACCCTCTCTAGAAAAGTTCTCACACTATGAATCCTATCCGATCAATCATCTATCTCTTCCTTCTTTCCTTATCAACTTACGCAGCGCCTCGACTCCAACTAGATGACCGCATCATTGAGCCAGACACCATCATCGAAGTCGTCTTTGACTCCCCCATGGTCGCCGCCGATCAGCTCGAAAAAGAAATCCCCAACATTCTCCTCAAAATCACTCCAAACTGGAAATCCAAGATTCTCTGGCGCACCCCAAACATTGCACGCCTCGTACCAACCACCCCCCCGGCTCTCGGAACCAAATACTCCTTCAACCTGCGTACAAACCTGAAAGACCTCGACCAAAATCCAGTCAAAGATCCAGGATTCAAACCTCGCTATTCCCGCGATTTCGTCATTCAGAGAACGCTCCGCACCAGCCCCATCCGGACCGGTGGCATGATCCTGATCTTCAATGACAGTATAACCCCTGCAAAGGTAGGGTCTTTCTTCCAATTCGTCAGCCCAGCAACGAAAAAACAAAGCGAACAAATCATCGCCGCCAAGATCCGCAACGCGACCTGGGGTGATTTTTCTTCCCACTACTATTTCCGCCCGTCCTGGACTCAGAAATTTAAAAACGAAAATCCAAGATACCAACAAAACGCCCCCGATTCGATCATCTCTCATGCCCTTCTCATCAAACCTGTCACCCCTCTCCCAATCGGCAGCAAATGGTCCGTCCGCGCTCTCGCTGACATTCCTAATTCCGACCAGTCTGCCAAAACCAACGGAATCACCAATCACCTCCTCGGCAATGTCTCCCCGTTTATCACTCAATCCGTTCAGCCAATCACCGTAGCTGACAAAGGGCGCCGAATCGAAATCCAATTCAATCAACCTCTTCCCAAATCTCTCACTGCCGAAAATTTCCTTTCACATCTTCTCTCCACCCCTCTTCCAAAAAATCTAAAATCGGAAATCTCCCCCTCTCGCAGATTCGTCACGCTAACTGGCAATCTAGAAGAAGAAGACCACTACAAAATCACGCTAACGAAAACCCTGATCAGTGCGCTACAACTCCCCCTTTCCAACCCCAAGACCTATCAACTCAAATTCAAACGCCTCACCCCTCGAATCAACCTCCCAAGCTCAGATCAAGCACAGCTCGCTAAAGGAAACCGCATCTACCAGATCCGCTCACTCAACAATAAAAACCTCCACCTCAAGATCAAAAAACTCTCTCCCTCAGACCTTTCCCGAGCAGCCCTAGGCTTCCGGCATTACACCGGAAAAGGCCCCAATAACAAATCTCTCAAACGCCGCTCCCTCATCCCCTTCGAACTCATCACGGGTGACCTCATCCTCGACCAACAAATTCCCATCACTCAAACCCCTCTTGATCAATACTACACTCGTGACTTTCAATGGGACCAAATCGCCCCAAACCAAAATTTTGGCACTTTCTTTGTTTCCGTCGTAGGCACCAAAAATGACCACCAAGATCTAAGACGAGATGACAACATGGAAACTCAAGCCCTCGTCCAACTCACCGACATTGGGCTTGCCTGGAAACTCACCAACAACACCGCCACCATATACACCTACTCCCTCCATACCGGCAAAGCCCTCCCAAACGTCACTCTACAGACCTTCGGAGAAGACGCTAAACCACTCGAATCCAAGACCTCCAATAACGACGGCATCGCCACACTCACTCGAAACGACTCCCAAAGACTCATTCTTGCCTCACTGGGAGAAGACCACCTTGCCCTCCCCTTCGACCAATCCCTTCCCACCATCGACCGCTGGCAACTCGATGTGAACTACTCCTGGAACAATTCTCAACCCTCAACGCTACATGCCAAACTCTTCACCGACCGCTCACTCTACCGCCCAGGAGAAATCGTCCACCTCAAAGGAATTGTCCGTGGATTTGAAAATAATAAACTCACTATTCCTTCGGCAAAGGCGCCCACCATCTCCATTCAAAATCCAAAAGGCAACACCATCCTCACCCGCGAAATCACCCTCTCAAAAAACGGCTCATTTGATCACTCTTTCACTCTCCCTGCACGTCAAGTAGGACGCTACACGATCATCTTCGGCTACCCCACCGACTCGCAACTATCACAACGCAATGATTCATTTCCTAGTGGTGACGAACCTGAGGAAGAGCCGAAAATTTTCTTCCACAACATCCATGTCCAAGATTTCCAACGCAACACTTTCGAAGCCAAAGCCACCTTGGACACCAACCTTCAATACCATCTCTCTGCCGACTACTACCAAGGCACTCCTGTCGCAGAGGCGCAAACCAACTGGAACCTCAACGCCAATCCCACAGGCTTCTATCCCAACAAATTCCGAGACTTCCTCTTCGGCGACCACCGCTCCTACGACAGTAGCTACTGGAGCCACTATTACGGATACTATGACTACAATCAAAACACCTCCGCACGGGAAGGCCATCACAGCGAAAATGGCTCCACCACCCTGTCCCCGGAAGGAAAACTGTCACTCCACTTCTCCCTACCCGCCCTCACCTTCCCAACCCCTCGATCGGTAACCGTTTCCGCGAACATCACAGATTCCAATTCAGACACCCTTACAAAATCTGCCAATACCACCATCCACTCCTCCGACTTCTACCTCGGCCTATCTCGCATTGATCAAATCACCCGTATCGGAGAATCCATCCCCTTCAAAGCTGTCGCGGTCTCAACCAACGAAAAAACGCTCAAATCCCCAGTGACTGCCACCCTCACCATCGAACGAGAAATCAATACCCAAACCAAATCCAAAGCTCCCAACGGACGAATCGTCGTCAAAAACCAAACCTCAACCGAACCAATTCTCTCCCGCGAAGTCATCCTCCCTCCCGGAACGTCTGATCTCCCCATCACTCTAGAAAAATCTGGAAAACATCTCATTACTCTAACCTCCAAAGACGCCAAAGGGAATCCCATCCGAACCACCATCACCAAACACGTGTATGGCTCAAACGAATTCCCTTGGGCTTACGAACAAGGAGTCAAAATCAAACTCCTCCCCGAACAAAAAAAATATCTTCCCGGTCAAACCGCTCGCATTCTGGTTCTCTCCCCAATCGAAGGAGAAGCTCTCGTCACCCTTGAGCGTGAAAACGTCATCCGCACCTACAAACGAAACTTAACCCTCAAAAACCCTATCATCGAAATCCCCATCGAAGAATCCGACACCCCAAACGTCTTCATCTCCGTTCTCGTCATCAAGGGAACCGCCGATTCCAAAAGAAAAAGCCCCGCCCCTCAAGTCCGCCTTGGTTATTGTGAAATCAATGTCGACCCCGTCTCCTCCCGCCTCAATGTCGCTCTCACCAATTCTCAAAACGAAACACGCCCCGGTGATCCGATCACTATCTCAGGCACCGTCACCAATCACCTAAACCAACCTGCCAGCGGCGCCGAAGTCACCTTCTATGCCGTCGACGAAGGGTCACTCGCCGTGATGGGATACCAAAACCCCGACCTCATTTCCCACTTCTACTCACCCCGTCCGCTTCTCTTAAACAGTGGCACTTCACTCAACAATTTCATTCCCGAAGCACTCGACTTCCGCACCTTCGGCAATAAGGGATTTTTCATCGGTGATGGAGGTGGCCCTGAACTGGCTTCGATAGCGGCATTGAGCTCTTCCATCGACGGCGAACCTCAAATCCGCTCAAACTTCTCTGCCTGTGCCACCTGGTCTCCAAAACTCACGACCGATGTCAATGGTTCCTTTACAGCAACCTTCAACGCGCCGGATACCCTCACCCAATACCGCCTCATCGCCGTCGCCACCCACGGCCCAGACAAATTTGGCACCGGCACTGGACAAGCGATTGTAGACAAACCCCTCATGCTCTCCCCCTCCGTCCCGCTCTTTGCGCACGAGGGTGATCGCACAAGGCCCAAAGCCCTTCTCCAGAACACCACCAATCTTCCCGGCCGCTGGAAAGTCACCCTTTCTCTCGACTCAACGACCACCGTCAACGACGACCTCACCACCGAAATCTCAGTCGATGCCAACTCCCAAGCCACTGTCGATTTCCCTGTCACCTTCAGCCAAACCGGCACCGCCAAATGGACCTGGAAAGCAGAACCCATCCTCCTCGCAAACCGCCAACCATCGGCAGACGAAATCACCCATCTGTCCGACCTCGTCGAATCAACTCTCGAAGTCCGCTACCCGATGCCTCTGCTGAGAGAAACGCACTACTCCACCATCTTCAGCTCCGACAACTCATCCAACCTTCTTCAACCTTTCAACCCTCAACTCCTGAATGGACGAGGTGAGATCGAAGTCGAATTCTCTCGCTCTCGACTCATCGAAGCCGCAGGAGCCATCGAATACCTCCTTCGATATCCATATGGATGCCTCGAACAAACCACCTCATCGACCATCCCATGGATTGCAGCCAAAAACCTTCGCGAACTCTCTCCTGGTTTCCAAAAATACTCCCCGGAGCAAATCTCCCACAACATCCAAGCAGGGGCCGACCGCCTCATCTCCAAGCAAACATCCGATGGCGGATTCTCCTACTGGGGAACCAACGGCAACTCTCTCGATTGGGCCTCCTCCTATGCAGGACTTGGACTCATCCTCTGCCAAGAAGGCGGAGCAAAAGTTCCCGACTCGGTTCTAAACAACCTCGCCACATACCTCTCCAAAGGACTGAGGCTTGCCAACTCAAACAAAACATCCCGCCACTACGAAACACAAACTCGTGCCCTCTACATTCTCGCCAAACTTGGAAAACCCGAACCCTCATATCACTCCAAACTTCTCTCCAACCTCGCGAAGGTCCCCAACTCCGCTCGCCCCTTCCTGGCCCTCGCCATGCACGAAGCCCAACAACCCGAAGAAGCACTTCAGGTCCTCCAAGCCCAACCCGCTTCTGAAAAAGAAACCGGATACTGGATGCGCCACCGCACACCCGAAGCCTATCAACTCCTTGCCTGGTCCACCATTCAGCCATCTCACGGAGAGAACGAAAAGATCCTAACCAAGCTCCTCAAACTCCGATCTCCACGAGGGCATTGGCGCACCACCTGGAACAATGCCTGGTCCATCGTCGCCATGGGGAACTACGCTAAGAACAACCCCGTCGACATGAGTGCTATCTCACTCACCGTCAACACCGATCAAGGACCGCAAAAACTCACCATCCGCGAAAACTCACCCTCTACGAAATTCACCCTACCCTTCCGCGGTGGCGCCAACCTTACCGCCTCATCCAACAAAACCGTCCACACCTTTACTCACCTAGCAGCAAAACCCAAAATCACCCCAATCCAACCCATCACCAAAGACGGCCTCTCCCTCACCCGAAGCTACCAAAGAGTCAACTCTGACGGATCCACCTCTCCCCTCACCAACCCCAAAGTTGGAGACCTCGTCCGCGTCACCCTCACCCTGGGGTCACCGAAGACTCAACTCCAATATCTGGCAATCGACGACCCACTCCCAGCCACCTTCCGAGCCATCAATACTGACTTTAAATCCCAAGCCGGCAACCTCCGCACTCAAAACAACTGGCGGGTTTCCCACCAAGAAGTTCGCAATGAACGTGTTGTCTTCTTCATCGACTACCCCAGCCGCTCTCGAAACACCACCTTGACCTACCTCGCCCGAATCACCCATCCAGGCGAGATCCAAATCCCCCCTGCTAAGGTCGAAGAGATGTATGACCCTGAAAATTTCGCCCTCACAAGCTCCCAAACCCTCACCATCACTCCATAACCAAAGCCTAAACCGTCTCCGTCGCCCCATCACAAGCAACGGAGACTTTCACCTCCAAAGACCTCCACCCAAAAATCCAAAATCCGAAATCTGAAATCTGAAATCTGAAATCTAAACGCCTCATGCCCCCCCTTCCTCCAGCTCCACTCCTAAAGACCCCATACACTCTCCTAACGATCCTCCCCCTCCTCCTCTTCCCACTCTTAACCCCACTCCCAAAACTTTTAGAATCTCCACCCACTCCTCATCCAGTCCTCCTCGACCGTCACGGTGCCGAACTAACCCATTTTCCACGCACCGACTACTTTCGCCACCAACCAGCCTCCCTCGACCAGATCCCTCAAACACTCATCGACGCAACCCTAGCCGCTGAAGACAAACGATTCTTTCAACACGCTGGGATCGACTACCTCGCCATCACTCGAGCAACCTATAACAACTCCCGTACCAATCGCATCACCTCAGGAGCCTCGACCATCACTCTTCAGCTCGTCAAAATTTCAACTCCTCGCAAAAAACGAACAATCACCAAAAAAATCTCAGAAGCTCTCACCGCCCGCCGACTCGAAACCCAATGGACCAAGGACCAAATCCTCACCGCCTATCTCAACCGGCTTGACTACGGCTCTCGACGTCAAGGCTGCACCGCAGCCGCCCGCCACCTTTTCAACAAACCCCTCTCACACCTCTCTCTCGCCGAATGCGCCCTTCTCGCCGCCCTACCCCAAGCACCAACTCGACTCAACCCTCGAAAAAACCCCGAAGGAGCAATCGCCAGACGCGATTGGATCCTCGACCGACTCCAACAAGAATTCGCCTACCCACCTAGACAAATCCAACAAGCCAAAAACGAACCCCTCCAACTCCACACCTCTCAACCATCAAACCCTATTCCTCACCTCACTCGATCACTCCCAGCGAACACCCGACTCACCATCGACCGAGAACTCCAAGAACAAACCCACCACATCATCACCAATCAACTGACTAAGCTACGCAATAAAACGCCACGCCGCTCTCGTCGTCATTCACAACCACACTCGCCAAATCCTCGCATTTCACGGATCCCCCG
>JAHDGN010000142.1:5719-7776 GCA_020627645.1 Akkermansiaceae bacterium | reverse complement strand
ACCCAGTCAAGAACCCTCCTCTTACCAAACTCCCCCCCTTCAACCCAGAATCAGTCAATCTGCGCCGAACAAGGGCAAGATCCTCTCCCTCCACAGAATCCCTCCAGATTGAAATCCCCCCAATCCCCCGACAAGCATACTCCTCGATACATTCTCCAATCGACCATGCCTGAGTCGTCTTCGTATGAATCGCGAGCTTGCTATAATCCATCATTGATCAAGTCGTCTCGCCCACTAACAGCTTACCATCCACCACGAGAATATTGGCAACCACCTCCTTCTCAACCACTTCCAACTGCAACGACCTCCCCGCCTCTTTCGCCAACCGGAAAACCGACAAATCAACAGTCGTCAACCGAGGGAAAGTAATCTCATGCACCGGAGCACAATCACACCCCGTCACTCGAACGTCCTCCGGAACTCGAACCCCTAAGACACTCAACTGCTGCAACAAAATCAAACCAGCCACATCATTCACCGCCACAAACGTCGTCACCCCCTTATCCAACCTCTTTTTCAACCCCTCCTTACTGATCCCCTCAGGATTTTCAGCACGCCACACGTCCTTCCGCTGATCAAAATCCACCACATTCTTCTGACACCCCTCTTTGAAGCCAATCAATCGACCCTCTTCGATCAACTCGATTCCCTTGTAACTCACAAAACAACAATGCCCCACCACCCCCTGATCCGCCAAATGACCCGCAAGAAGACCAAACGCCCCCGCATGATCACTCACCACACTCCGAACCCCATTCACCTGGCGATTCAACACCACACACGCCACACCGCGATCCCGAACCTGCTTCAAAAGCTTCTCCCCAGGAACATGAAACGCAAAAACCACCGCATCAACATCACCACCCTTCTTGAACGGAAAAGGATCATACCCCGGACCATTCGTCTCATAAATCACGTTCACCTCCGATGGCTTCAACCCCTCCTTCAACCCCTCAACCAAATCAGCAAAATGATAGAACAACTGCGCACTACCACTCAAACGAGCAGGCAAAACCAACTTGACCGTCAAAATCGAACGCCCCGCATGTCTCCTTTGCCTCCTGGGCTCATAACCCATCTTCTTCGCCACCCGAGCCACCTTCCTCTTCACCTCATCTCCAATCAACGAGGATCCCCTCAAAGACCTAGAGACAGTCGCCCTCGACACTCCAGCGGCCTGCGCCACCTCTTCCATCGTCACTCTTGAACTTTGCTTTTTTGCCATAATAAAATTAATATCCCAACCGCTCCGCACAATCGCTCAAAATCTCTCGTTCCCATTCAGGACGCCTCGGACATCTCGCGTGTGGTTCGCTCGCAGGGATGCGGCCTAACAAATGCTGAAAAATCGTGCAACTATGTTTATACGCAGGGACCTCTGGACGGAAGGCAACATTCCCCAAATATTGCAAATGATCACTTAACTCATAATAGGCCGAATCACCCTCCTCCCACATGCGATCACGCTCCGCAAACTTCTCAGGACAGAACGCCGCCAAACCTAAAAGATAGTCCGACCCATACTCTATCATATCAATTCCCAAATCATTTCCAGTATAAATCTTAAAGTCAGGGCGGACCTCATCTCTCAACCTCAACCTCCCCCACTCCACCTCCCGACTCAACGACGAATGCTTGATTCCTTTCAAGCTCGGGATCCCCATCAACCCCCTCACCACTTCCTCCTCAAAAATCATCCCATTCGGAGCAAACATCTGCCCCAATTCAAAACCCAACACCTCCTCGTAAAATCCACAAATTTCCCCGTAAAACTCAACAATTTTGGGCGATTCCCAGCCCTGAAACTCACTCGACTGAAACAAAATCGGCACCCCTCCTCGCTCAACAACCTCATCGGCACCCCGACGATACAAATCCAACAAATCACCCTCTTTTTGCTCCACAAAAACCCCTCCAACGAAACTCTCTCCACCATCTAAAACCTCACACGTTAAATCCAAAACCAACGCCCTCTCATCATCTTTTAAATAGTTGGCATAACCCGTATCCATATTCACCGCACACCCCAAACCCACCCCAATTGTTCGACGAATTCC
>JAHDGN010000142.1:0-5619 GCA_020627645.1 Akkermansiaceae bacterium | reverse complement strand
ACCACACCTGCATCCAATAGTTCCATTTTTCTTCATCCTGACCCTCCTGTTTTCAACCAATTCCCAAGCCCGGAAGTTCACCAACAAAAAAGGTTCATCCATCGAAGCGCAAATCAACGAAACTAAGGACGGTAAAGTCAAACTCACCACCGATAACGGAAAATCCTACTGGGTCCCCATCGCCGACCTGTCAGCCGATGACCAAAAATTCATCAAAGCATGGATCCGAGCCGGAAAAATCGGCGGGAAAAAAGCCCAACAAGAACTCGCCAAAAAAGACTCACTCGAAATCAAACCCAATTTCGATGCCCCCTGGCCCAAAATCGCCTCCATCGACCCAAATATCACCGTCAAAACCATCAAAGAAGACGCCGCCTCTAAAAAATTCATCTACCACAGCCCCAACTACGAATTCATCTGTGACGTCAAACTCTCAAACCACCTCGTCAAAAAGTTTGCCATTCTCTTCGAAACCACCCGCGAATACTGCCGCCTCCTCCCCATTTCCACCCTTCGAGCCCACATCCCCGGCTCCCAATTCCGAAATAAAGTCCTCCTCTACTCAACCCGCAAAGCCTACGTCGCCGCCGGAGCTCCCCCCAACTCAGGAGGAGTCTACATCCCACGCACCAATGTCGTCATGACCCCCCTCACCAGCCTCGGAGTCAAAAAACGAGGGAACCGATTCGTCCACAACATCTACGGAAACAACAAGGTCCTCCCTCACGAACTCACCCACCAACTCACCGACTACGAATACTACCAAAAAGGGGCCATGGGATGGTTCTCCGAAGGACTCGCCGAATACGTCGCCGTCACCCCCTACCAAACCGGCTCATTTCGAGCCGAAAACCCCATCTCCCCCATCAAACGATACGTCACCTCCCGAGACAAACGCACCCGTTCCGGACGAAACCTTGGAAACAAAATCACCGTCCCAAACCTCCGCGACTTCATGCTCCAACCCTCCCAATCATTCACCGCCAACGGCAACTTCACCTACGGAGTCGGACTCCTCCTCGTTCACTACTTCTTCCACATGGAAAAAGACCGCACCGCCATCAACAACTTCCTCAAAGCCCTCAAAAAACGAAAAACCGGCGACCAAGCACTCCAAGCACTCCTCAATGGCCGATCCTGGGACGAACTCGAAAACCAAATCTCAGAAGCCTGGAAGGCCAAAGGCGTCCGAATCACCTTTAAATAAGAATTGCTCGCAAACATTGCAAAATTTGGAATTCCCACGAGTATTGATCACCCATGACGCGCTTCCTCAAAAGCATCATACTTCTCGCCTCAGCCCTCCCGGCACTCGGTCAGGATAAAATTTCGTTCAATCAACACATCCGCCCCATCCTCTCGTCCAAATGCATCATGTGCCACGGACCCGACGACGGAACCGATCATCACGGCAAACCAAGCCGCAAAGCCGGACTCCGACTCGACACCCCCGAAGGCGCCTACGCCCTCAAAGATGGCATCCAAGCCATCAAACCGCACTCCCTCGCAGACTCCGAAGCCTGGCAGCGCATCAACGACGCCGATGACCCCATGCCTCCCCAAGACGGCCACTCCAAACCACTCACCGAAGAAGAAAAACAACTTCTCAAAAAATGGATCGAACAAGGCGCCCAATACGAAGCCTTCTGGGCCTTCATCCCACCAAAAGATCACACCCCTCCCCAAGTCTCCAACACCTCCTGGCCTCTCAGCCCAATCGACCACTTCACCCTCCACCAAATCGAAAAGAAAAACCGGTCACCGAAATCCGACGCCGACAAACGCACCCTCATTCGACGACTCTCCCTCGACCTCACCGGACTCCCACCCACCCGCCAACAAATTGCCCACTTCCTCAACGACCGCTCCGAAAACGCGTACAACAAACTCGTCGACCGACTCCTCAACACCACCGCCTACGGCGAGCACATGGCCAAATACTGGCTCGACCTCGTCCGCGTCGCAGACACCAACGGAAACCACCACGACCACTTCCGCGACCACTCCGCCTATCGCGACTGGGTCATCCACGCCTTCAACTCCAACCTCCCCTACAACCAATTCACCATCGACCAAATTGCCGGTGACCTCCACCCCAACCCCACCCAAGAACAACTCATCGCCTCCGGATTCAACCGCCTCCACCTCATCATCGACGTCGGCACCGCCCTCCCCGAAGAATCTCACTTCAAAAATGTCGTCGACCGCGTCTCCGCCGTCGGCACCGCCTTCATGGGCCTCACCCTCCAATGCGCCGTCTGCCACGACCACAAATACGACCCGGTCACCCAAAAAGACTTCTTCCAAATGTATGCCTTCTTCGACAACTTCGACGGAAAACCCGAAACCGGACGAGACGGCAGAGTCAATTTCCGCCGCGGCCTCCAAAGCCCCTTCATCGACCTCCCCACCCCCGAACAACAAAAACAACTCGCCTCTCTCGACCAACAAATCAAACAAGCGTCAGACCTGACCAAAAAACAAAAAGAAATCCTCAAAAGCATCGCCGAACAAAAACAAGACCCTAACGCTGACCTCTCCCAGCTCAAAGCAGCCGAAGAAGAAGCCAAAAAAGCCCCACAAACCCTCAAACAACTCAGTAACCAAAAAAACGAACTCCTCAAAAACGTCCGCGGTGCCATGGTCATGCGTGATCGCCCCACCCCACGTGACACCCGCATTCGCGTCCGCGGCAACTACGACCAACTTGGAGACCCCGTCCAACGCAACACCCCACACTTCCTCCCCCCACTCAAACCCACCGGCCCCGTCGCCTCCCGCATGGACCTCGCCCAATGGCTCACCAATCCCCAAAACCCCCTCACCGCTCGCGTCGCCGTCAACCGATTCTGGCAACAAATCTACGGCACCGGACTCGTCAAAACCTCCGAAGACTTCGGAGCCCAAGGCGCCTACCCCTCACACCCCCAACTCCTCGACCACCTCACCCTCCAATTCATCAACTCCGGCTGGGACATCAAAGCCCTCATGAAAACCCTCGTCACCTGCCGCACCTACCAGCAATCCTCTAAAGCCAGCCCCACCGAATACAACAACGACCCCAACAACAGACTCCTCGCACGCGGCTCTCGAACCCGCCTCGACTCCGAAGTCATCCGCGACCAACTCCTCCACGTCACCGACCTTCTCAACCGCGACATGGGTGGAAAATCCGTCAAACCCCCTCAACCCGACGGCCTCTGGACCATGGTCGCCCTTCCTGGATCATACCCCCGCAAAAGCCAGTCCCGAACCCCAAACCCGCCGACGCTCCATCTACACCTTCTGGAAGCGCGGCCTCGCCCCACCCCAAATGACCATCTTTGACGCCCCTGCCCGAGACGCCTGCATCGCTCGACGCGAACGCACCAACACCCCTCTCCAAGCTCTCCTGCTCATGAACGAGCCCGAATACTTCAAAGCGGCCCAACACAAAGCCAAAACCATCATCTCCCAACCAGGCACCGACAAAGAAAAACTCACCCAAGTCTACGAAACCTTCACCTCTCATCTCCCCTCAGACAACAAGCTCCAACTCTTAGAAACTGCCCTCACCGAATTCACCCAATCTCACGACCAGCACTTCGCCTGGACCATGATCATCCACACCCTCATCAACCAAGACTCCTTCAAAAACCGCGAATAAAACCAAGGGGGGAAAATCCTAAAAACCAATTCCCTAAAATCTAATTCTCTAAATCCTAAAAACAAATTTCCAAAACCCGAAAAAACCCTCAACCAAGCTCCATCAACCAGGAACTCACCAGTCATAACTTATCACTCTCAACTCGGCCGCAGGCCGCCCACTCACCAGTCACAACTCAACATTCTCAACTCGGCCGAAGGCCGAACCTAAAATCAACACCATGTTCGACTCACAAACTCGCCGCCAATTCCTCAACACCACAGGCATGGGACTCGGAGCCACCGTCCTCGGCAACCTCGCCGCCAACGCAGCCTCTGGCGACAACTCCCACTCATACCACCTCCCAAAAGCTCCCGCCAAACGAGTCATCTTCCTCTTCATGGCCGGAGCCCCTTCCCAACTCGACCTCTTTGACTACAAACCCAACCTCCAAAAACGCTTCAAAGAACCCCTCCCCGACTCCATCACCAATGGTCAACGCGTCACCGCCATGACCAAAGGGAAAGCCAAACTCGTCGCCCCCTCCATGTTCCAATTCAAACAACATGGATCCAACGGCACCTGGCTATCCGAAGTCCTCCCCCACCTCGGCTCCGTCGCCGACGACTTCGCCCTCATCAACTCCACCTCCACCACCGCCATCAACCACGACCCCGGCAAAACCCTCTTCTGCACCGGAACCGAAATCCCAGGCAAAGCCTCCATGGGCGCCTGGCTCTCATACGGGCTTGGACGCATGAACCGAAACCTTCCCGACTTCATCGTCCTCAACTCTGCCTTCTGGTCCGGTGACAAACAAAACGTCCAAGGACTCTACTCCCGACTCTGGGGATCCGGCTTCCTCCCCTCCAAACACCAAGGCGTCCCCTTCCAACCCTCCGGCGACCCCGTCCTCTTCCTTTCCAACCCCAAAGGCATCGACCGGAAAACCCGCAACAAGATGCTCGACCTCGTCACCAAGCTCAACCACGAGCACATGGATAAAATGGGCGACCCCGAAATCCAAACCACCATCGCCCAACAAGAAATGGCCTTCCGCATGCAGGCCTCCGTCCCCGAACTCACCGACCTCTCCCAAGAAAACGAAAAATACAACGAACAAATCTACGGACCCGAAGTCAAAAAATCCGGTTCCTTCGCCCGCAACTGCCTCCTTGCCCGGCGCATGGCCGAGCGTGGCGTTCGCTTCATCCAACTCTTCCACCGTGGATGGGATCACCACACCGCTCTACCCCGCAAAATCCGTGGCCAAGCCTACGATATCGACCAACCCTGTGCTGGTCTTATCAAAGACCTCAAACAACGGGGCATGCTCGACGACACCCTCATCGTCTTTGCGGGAGAATTTGGACGCACCACCTACTGCCAAGGCAAACTGGCCCGCGACCAATACGGTCGTGACCATCACCCCCGCTGCTTCTCCACCTGGATGGCTGGCGGAGGGATCAAAGGAGGCATCACCTACGGCAAGACTGACGAATACTCATACAACGTCACCGAAAACGAAGTCAAAGTCCGCGACTTCAACGCCACCATTCTCCATCAACTTGGTATCAACCACAACAAGCTTCCCCTTCATGGGCCTCGATCAAAAACTCACCGGCGTCGACCCCGCTCACGTAGTCAAAGATCTCATTTTATAAAATCCTAAAAGCTAATTCTCTAAATCCGACCCCCCCCTGGGTAAATCCTAAATTAGAAACTTCCTAAAATCCTAAACAACCACGTCTCCCCAACCAAAGTTCCGTGTCTTTCCGCGCCTTCCGCGGTTCCAATCCCCACAACCACGCTCCCCAACCAAGAAAGATTAGCCAAATTCGCGAGGATTAGCGGTTCCAACCTCCACAACCATATCCCCCTGGGTAAATCCTAAATGAGAAACTTCCTAAAATCCTAAACAAACAAGTCTCCACAACCACTCCCCTCAACCAAGAACTCACCAGTCATCACTTCTCACTCTCAACTCGGCCGCA
>JAHDGN010000141.1 GCA_020627645.1 Akkermansiaceae bacterium | reverse complement strand
GGGCACCTCTAAAAACCAGCCAATCTTCTGCAGGTCTAGTTTTCTGAAAATTTGTTAAAATTTGGGCTGGTTTAGGTTAGCTGGTTGGCTGTCATTTGAGTTAATTTTAGTTTCTTTGAAGTCTGGTGGGCCGCTTTTGTCACTGTTTCTGCCCTTTAGCGGGTCAACAATCTATAGCGGTCCATGTTGTAGGCGAGGTTACTGAGGTGGTTGTGGTTGGTCGCCCGTCTTAGCCCGATGCTCCGACAGATGTCAGCTCCCATTTGCGCCATTCGCCCAAAGACGTGTTCCACCCTCACTCGCATCCGGCTGATGGTGTGGTTGGTCTTGATTTCTTCTTCACTCAGAGGATTGCTCCGGCTGGCTTTACGCATCAGAAACTCCTGAGCATTGACGACTTCCAGCACGTGTTCTTCGTTCTCCTCACTATAGTAGGCACTGTCGGCTAGGACGGCTTCGTCTTTTTCATCAAGAAGCTCCTTGAACACCTGACTGTCGTGGACTTCGGCGGAGGTGGTTTGACTCGTGATGATCAGTTTGCTTTTGAGATCAACCTTGGCGTGATTTTTGTAGCCGTAGTAGCTCTGGTTATTTTTCTTCGTCCAGCGGGCATCCGTGTCTTTCTGGCGACCTACGGATTGGTTAGTGTCGAACTCTTCGGGGCGTTGGCCTTCTTTGATCTGCTTGTTCTGGCTACGAGTGTTACGTTGGCGAGGGGCTTCGGTGAAGCTGGCATCAATGATACTGCCTTCGCGGGCGATGAGATTTTTATCCACCAGCATGGCAGTGAAGCAGTCAAAGAGACGGCAGCTCCCGTCACGCCCGTTCTCCTCGATACGCTCTTTGAATGCCCAGATGGTTTTGGCATCAGGAATTTCGTCGCCAAGCTGCAGCCCGAGAAAGTTCAGAAAGCTCAGGCGGTCGCCGATCTGTTCTTCAGTGGCGTCGTCACTCAGACCATGGTATTTCTGTAGAATCAACACTTTGAACATGAAAACAGGATCAAATGGGGGCTGGCCTCCCTTACTCCAATCACGTCCGGCATAGCCACTGAGTTCCTCAAGCAACGGGCGGAAAGATTCCCAGTCGATCATATCTCGCAACTTGAGGATTCCAATCTTGCGGGTGGCTACCGCTTGCTGGTGTTCAATGGCTGAAAATAGGTTCTCTCCTTTGTTCTGCTTCCGATAGTTGCTCATGTTCTCAATCTAGCTCAACTGCCTTGGCGGGGGAAGGTCAGCCTAGAACAATGAGGTTCTTAGAGGTGCCCTTAGGAGATGAAAAAACGGCCACGGAGAATAGTCTCCATGGCCGCGACAGTAAGACTTAAATGGCACGTGTTAAACACTCACCTTCAATTTTCCTCCAAAGACGGCAGAATCTCCAAGTTGTTCCTCAATCCGAAGGAGTTGATTATATTTCGCAATCCGGTCAGAACGACTCATCGAACCAGTCTTGATTTGGCCCGCGTTAGTAGCCACAGCAAGGTGTGCAATCGTGCTATCCTCAGTTTCCCCAGAACGATGGGAGATCACCGAGGTGTAACGATTAACGTGGGCCATTTCCACAGCATCAAAAGTCTCAGTCAGTGAACCAATCTGGTTCACTTTCACTAGAATAGAGTTTCCAACACCAAGATCGATCCCCTTAGAAAGGAAGTCGACATTGGTCACAAACAGATCATCGCCAACCAATTGAGTTCGATCACCAATCGCATCAGTGAGAAGCTTCCAGCCATCCCAGTCATTCTCATCACAACCATCCTCAATCGAAAGAATAGGATATTTGTCACGCAACTCTTTGTAGAAGGAAACCATCTCTTCCGAGCTTCGGACCGAGCCATCCGACTTATGGAAAACGTAAGCCCCCTTCTCCTTGTCAAAAAATTCAGATGACGCAACGTCCAGCGCAAACGCAATCTCTTCGCCCACCTTGTAACCCGCTTTCTCGATCGCTAAGCAAATTGTATCCAAAGCATCAACTGTAGATTCCAACTTGGGAGCAAAACCACCCTCGTCGCCTACCGCTGTCGATAATCCGCGGTCGTGCAAAACTTTCTTCAAGGAATGAAAAATCTCAGCCCCATACCTCAAAGACTCCCGGAAAGTAGGAGCCCCAATCGGCATGATCATAAATTCCTGAAAGTCAATTGGCGCATCAGAATGTGAACCACCATTGATAATGTTCATCATTGGAACAGGAAGGACCTTGCTGTTCGGTCCCCCAAGATATCGATAAAGCGGAAGACCGCTTGCCGCCGCAGCCGCCTTAGCTGTCGCCATCGAGACTCCCAACACTGCATTGGCTCCCAACTCTTTCTTATTTTTCGTGCCATCGAGCGCTAACATAACGCCGTCAACCAATGCTTGATTGGTAGCATCTTGTCCCAATAGTGCGGGCGCAATTTTCTCGTTAACATTAGTCACCGCGCCAAGAACCCCTTTACCAAGATAGCGCCCTTGATCTCCGTCCCGAAGCTCCCAGGCCTCATGTTCACCGGTGCTTGCTCCCGAAGGAACAGCAGCTCTTCCAAACCCGCCTCCTTCGAGGACAACGTCGACTTCAACAGTAGGATTTCCACGTGAGTCAATAATCTCACGACCCTTAATGGACTGAATAGTGGTCTCAGACATAAATTATATAGTTAAAAATTTAGGATACTCCCTCGATCGAAGCGATTTGCACTTCTGTGACTTGCTCCGTTTCGGGATCTCTGATCTCGGCAGACTCACCAGGCTCCTTTCCCAAGATTGCCTGCCCCATCTCAGATAAATACGAGATAATGTTTTGATCTGGATTTCCATCCCATGCGCCAAGCATCGTAAATTCTTGTTCATTCCCTCCCGGGAATGTCAGTTTGACCTTTGTCCCAATATTAACCGAAGAAGCGTCAGCTCCAGTGAAATCGGTAGGACGAGCCCTTTCTAAATCCCTCTCCAAGTCATCCTTTCGAGCATTCAATACGGTCTGCATCTGACGAGCAGCATGATATTCGAAATTCTCCCTCAAATCACCATGAGCTCTAGCAGCAGCAATTTCTTTAATGTTGGTAGGGATCTTATTGTTCACCAAATCCTCAAGCTCCGCCTTGCGGCGATCCAAGCTTTCGAAAGAAACAACCAACGAGTCATCTCCCTTTGACTCTCCTTCTCCTGTGACCATTTCCTGGGTTTCTGGAACCTTTTTGATCACCCTGGCCATCAATGATTTGCGATCCAAATCAGGAAAAGCCGGACTTGCGAGTAACTTCCTTGCGAAATTTCGAACGTCATTCAACTCCATCCCGTCCAGGAGATCAGCAATAAGTTCCTTGTCGTCTAAAAGCAAATTGCCCAGACGCCCACTCCTTCGCGGACCATCATCTAGAGAGTCTTGCTCCAAAACCGTCAAAATGACCGACCCAACACTACCGTCAAATACGCCTTCGGCTCCCTTTTTCCTCTCTCGACAGATCCAAGCCAAAGCATCAGGGCCCAGCGCGTGACGCGACAGAGCGACCTTCACGTGCTGATTCAAGTCTTTGGTTTTCTCATGCTCTCCCAAGAGTTTTGCAATCTCAGAAACCCCCCGAGAGCTGATCTTACCAAAGACAGATAGAATTTTGCCAACCCAATCATCACCGAATGCTTTGGGGAACGCATCTAAAATTCGCTTCAATCGAGCCGCCGCCACCTCATTCAAATCTTGACTCAAATTTCCATCAGCAACTTGCAAGATTTCATGAAGTCGGGGAGCCCCCTCTCCGATCGCCTCCTCTTTTTTGACCTCACCAGCAATTTCATCTCTTAAAGAGATCAATTCTAAAGACTGCGCAGCTGACAGTTTCATCAGCTTCAAAGCCGCATCGTTCACAATGCCAAATGCTCTTTCCAATAACCCCTCACCACCAGCAACCAACGGCGCTTCACGCTGAATAGCCTCAAGAGCCTTAACTCGTGCTTTCGGAGTCCTCGCCTGGTTCAAATCTTCCACAAGAGCCTCGCCCGGGCTTGCTGATTCGTCCCGAAGAACCATAGCTTCCGTCCGCTTGGTAGGAACAGACACCCTCTTGCTCTCCCTCAAGGCTTTCTTTGTCTTTTCCCACCACTTCTTATAACCCTCCTCATCAACGATACTACCACTGAGCTCCTGATCGAGCTGATCCATTGTCATCTTGCCTCCGTGACTTTCCACAGTGCGAACGACCAATTCAACCGGATCCTTTTCCCCTAATTCCCTCAGTTCGTCCAACTGGCTTACCTTCTTAGCCCGAACATCATCCGCAGCGATAGGTTCGGTCTTCTCAAGAGCCAACTTTAGCCCCATCACTTGCCCCTTCGATTTTTCAAAATCAATGGTCACTTTCCCCCCTGACAAATCCCAATCAGTCACCACACCTCCACCATAGCCCTTGTGACTCCTGTAACACCCAGGCGCTATTGAAGAAAGTTTCTCGCCCACCGCCGTGTTGATTCGACCTGCCTCGACCAATTTTTCAACGTCTGGATGCATGTCTGCAGCCTGCTATCATCAGTCAATGAACACAAGACCGAATCTAAAAAGATATACCAAGGTTAGATTTAGTCAATCTGAAACGGCATCAAGCCGACCAACCTTTCCCTTGTTTTTCTCAGAGTGAGACCTTTCCACCTCTTTTTCGGGCTCATGTTCCAAAGCCATCTTCAATATCAAAAATGAATCGTGCCACCCAACCGGAACTCTCTGATTCAAGTCATCGGCACCAATTAGAGTCGTGAAAACCATACCATCCTTACTGATGACCGTAAAACGCCACTTTGATCCTACCCTTGACAAACGAAATCGATCATCACCATCTTCAAGACTCGCAAATTGCTGCTTTCCGCCTGATTTTCCTGCCACCAAATCATCATTTTTTGGAAGCTTTCTTCGCTTTCGTTCACCCACTACTGCCCTAGAATGAGACAGCCTACCCTCACGGAAAAATTCGACGGAAACGACCTGCCCCACCTTCTTGTTCTTTAATAGAACTCTTAGCTGAGCCTTGTTGACCAAAATTTGACCATCCAATTTCCACCAGAGATCGCCATTCTGGAGTCCTGCTTTAGCCAATGGGCCATCGGAGATTAACTCCGCAATAAGAAAACCTGTCTCAGGCTCGACATGTGTCCCTTTCCGATCCAAATCAGCAGGGGAAGAGACCGCAACTCCCAACCATCCCTCTCCCAAGGCAAGACCACCAAACAGTAGCCAGGCCCAAAGTGTTGCGATGATTTTATCTGCTCCCATTTCGTAGTAAGTCTTAGAAATCAACTCGAGGTTCAGTTTCCCCATCTCCGGACGTAAACCTCATCACTCGCCTAGATTCACCCTTAGTTCCAAACTGAAAATCAAAATGCTCAATTCGACCCTTCTGCTCTACGACCTCACCGGTCTCTAGCTGATATTCAACTAACCCATCCTCCATTCTCTCGAGTGAATAACGAATAGGAATTTGCTCCACGAAAGACGAATCAGCTTTAGCTTTTTCTCCGTTCCAGAAGCTCTGACCTGGCCCGCCAAAATACCAACCGGCTCCTGTCCCCAATAAAAGGGAGATTGATGCTGCTGCCACTGCTGAATAACGCCATGATTTTTTGGGAGCCACAGACTCCTCCATCACCTCAGACGCTAACCGATCAATGACCGAATGGCATTCCTGCCTCCCCTGGTCACTAAGACCTCGAGGCGCCATCTCGGACAAAGCATTCTCAATATCTTTAACTGATGGATCCATGGTTCTTTTGATTCAAATGTTTCAATTCCTTTTGCAAGTGCTCCAAGGCGTATCGATACCTCGAAGCGGCCGTATTTTGAGAAATTTTCAGGACTTCACCCACCTCTGCAAATGTCAGCCCACCCCAAATTTTCAGTGTGAGAGCCTCCCTCAATTTAGAAGGTAATTTTTCTACCGCAGCTCGAATGATCTGCCCCTCCTCTTTTTCCTCCATTGCTGGGTCGAGCCATTGATCATTGCCTGATTGAAATTGGACGATCTTGCGGTCCCTCTTCTCTGTTCGCCCCTTGCGACGTCCATGATCCAATCCCAAATATCTCAGGACAGTGAAAGCTAGAGGCAAATCTGGAGGGCAATGCCCCCTCTCTTCCTGATATGCCCACAATTTGACGAGTGCGTCCTGCAATAAATCTTCAGCCTCTTGCTGATTTTCGCAACGCCCGCGCGCATATGCCAACAGCCTAGGAGCACTCTCATCGAGCCACTCTTTCCATTGATCACTAAGCTGAATGGTTGCTGCCATATTCACCGACTATAATGCCTAACTATTGATAAGTTGTCTGAAAAATTGGCAAAAAACCGAAAAAACACTCGCTGGGCGAAAAGTGCAGCCCAATGGTGGTCGATACTGGATTTGAACCAGTGACATCTTGCGTGTGAAGCAAGCGCTCTACCACTGAGCTAATCGACCCTCTAAAAATCAATCCCCAAAGAAGTCCTAACGGAGTGGTGCGCGAGGGGGGAGTCGAACCCCCACGTCCGCAATGGACACCAGATCCTTAGTCTGGCGCGTCTACCAATTCCGCCACCCGCGCTCAGCACCGTCCGTTGGACGAGCGACTTCGTAATGGGCTAACGAAGTAGGATCAAGAACAACTTTAAAAAAGTTAACCCTGCGGAACAGTGACCGACTTGGTGTATCGGAAACTATTTTCCTCCAAAAACCTGGCCCGCTCCTCGTCGTTACCAAAGTTGCGTCTCTTCAAAATTCTCAAACCTTCGTCTGATATCACAGAAATCGCCATCTCGACGGCTTTAATCCGTCCTGCCAAAAAGTCCGTCTTTGAATCCCCATTCGGCACGATCCCTCTTCCCGTCAATGCGAAAGACTTGACCACATCTGATCCCACTCTTGTTGACATCACAGGAAGATTAACTGTGCGTGTCACTGGATCCCCATTCTCTGTCTTGGAATACTCGACAACAAAAGTCACCGTCAGTTCATAGACATTCTCACAAATTAGATCAGCTAAATCAGCTCTGGCCGAGACAGCATCAAATGTTTTTACCAAATCATCAGAACCAGTCACACCATTGTAAGTTTCATCCGGATTAAGAAGCTTTCGGTAGAGAACAAAGGTCGAAAATTTCTCGTCCCCATCTCCCCAAACCGGATCTCCATACTTCAGTTGATAGGAAACAGCACAAACATCACCCCCGTTGTCACGGTTGCCTTCAGCCTGACTTCCTCTCTGGCCCTTTGGGCCAACATTCCCATTGTATCGATCCGGAGCCCCTGTGAAAAAGGTGATCCTTGCCGCGTTAGGACTCTCTCCTCCAGATGGGCCAATCTTCGACTGCTCAGAATTGACGATCAACCACTGGCTTTCATTGTTTCCAACACGACTCACCATCGACTCGAGATCTCTCCCCAACGCATTCAAAATAATCCGAGCTTGTCCAGCAGCCCGAATCTCAGTCCGAGCCTTTCTCCAAGTATCCAATGCTGCTCGAGTAATGACGACAGTCAGCGACACCAAAACCAGAGTTACCGCCATCGCAACGAGAAGCTCAACCAACGTGAACCCTCTTCTTTTTGTCAGCTCTTTTTTCATAAAATAACTACAGGTTTAACTAACGTCGGACTGCCAAGGTCCTCTTAAATAATGGTCTCGAAAAATCTTCCGGATCAAAGCTAGACCCCGAGAGATAATTGTATGAAGTCGTTGGTAGGCTAAAATAGGATGCTTCCATTGATAAAACCGCATCTGGAAATTCCTTTGGCCTCCTTGAGTAGTCCTGAGCAGGATCATGAGGATCGACGATCTTGCCTTCCGAATCATCATTG
>JAHDGN010000140.1 GCA_020627645.1 Akkermansiaceae bacterium | reverse complement strand
GCGTACAAGTCTAAATAATCAGGAAATATATACTACCTAAAGTGAGTTAGCCCTGCAACCATTCCCCCAAAAAACGGGCTAAAACAAGTGAAATGGCGGAGGGTGTGGGATTCGAACCCACGGATACATCACTGCATCACTCGATTTCGAGTCGAGCGCCTTAAACCGGGCTCAGCCAACCCTCCAATCCCGAATGCCGGGGCGCGGAAACTACCAAAGACCCAAATTCCGTCAAGTATTCTCGTCACTTAGCAAAACCATCATCTCTTGTCAGTCGAACACCCTGCCCCATCAAAGGAATTTTTCAATTGTTCTATTGTTCTATTCCTCCTCATCCTCCTCATCCTCCTCATCTTCCTCATCTTCCTCATCTTCTTCATCTTCCTCACCATTTAGCAATTGACTCACTCGTCGATTCACATCCATTGCCGTCATTTCCTCAATCCCCTCCAGTTCCTCTTCCAGTTGCATTTGCTGTTTTTCCAGAAGCCTCAATTCCATTCGCAATGCATTCTTTTCATGATCAAGCTGCTCCCGAACTAAACTTCTCAATTTTCGGCGATAGTTATCAATCGCTTCATCAGTTTGAGCGCTTTCAAAGAACTGATGGAGTAACCGCTGCATTTTCATCTCAATCTTAAGGCCAGTAAGATACAAATCAGCAACTTCCTGCCCATCGTATTCAATCATCTCCAAGTACTGAAAATGCTGATCTTGAAACATCTCCATCACATCCTTCACCTCTTTGTCCGTTTCCTCCTTACGGACCTCCTCAAGCATCTCTAGCGCGACCGTAAGATGCTTCTTTAAAAAAACCTCAGTTTCCTCAACAGAAGGAAAAGCAACTCTTGAAGGCTCCTCCTCTACTTCGGCCCAACACCCCCCCCAGATTCCCAGCAGTATCCAAATCAAACTTACTCTCATTTTCATATTTTATCGTTTTCAATTATTCGAATTTTTCTCCATCTCTCACGATTCCGACGAACCTGAGAAATCCCCATTCGTCCCTCTCCAAATTTTTCTGATGATGATAGTATTCTTTCCGATAGCGAAATCCCTCTTACTTTTCTTTGTTGAGGAATCACATCCTCACGATCAACCTCATTTTCCGCCAGTCCCTCCTCTCGGTTTGGATTTTCGCTATTCATTACCATCCACCCCACTCCAATCGCTACTGCAGCAGCCAAGCCACCTCCCAAAATCAGGCGTTTCGGAAACAAGATCACCTCTTTCCTCTGCCCCTTCAGAACCTCCTCCAACAAACCTTCCCTCCGCACAGGCTCCCTCACTTGATCCAAACCCAATGCCAATTCTCCAAGTTCCTTCAAATAATCTCTTGCCCAAGTTTCAGTCTCCAAAAGAAATTCCACCTCTCTCGACAAATCGTCATCTGCCTCACCACTCCAGTATAACAAAATTTTTTCCTCGCTCTTCATATCGTCACCAAATTGGCCTTTAGTCTTTGCTTTGCTTTGTGCATCCGTGCCAAGACTGTCCCCAAGGGTGCACCCAGAACCTCAGAAATCTCAGCAAAACTTAAATCTGCCCGAAGGCGCAAACTCACCACCTCACGCTCCGCGTCGGGCAACTCCTTCACCGCCTCTCTCAATCTCTCAATCCTTTCCTTCGCCTCTAGCATTTCTGCCGGACCAGACTCCTCCCCTGATAGAAACTCCTCTTGCTCCCCACTCATCCCCACCACCCTCTTCCGTCGCCGAATCAAATCCAAGGAAACATTGTGCCCAATCCGAAACAGCCAACTTTTAAACTGGCCTCGATCCTCATACTTCGGCAGAGCTTTCAAGGCCTTCCGAAAAGTCTCTTGAAGCGCATCTTCACTGTCTTGTTGATGACGAAGCATTTGCCAAAGATATCGGTATAAACCATCCTCATAACGACCAAACAACTCCCTCAAAGCCATGGTATCTCCCTCTGAGAGATATCGTTCCACGAGCCCTTTTTCATTCATTTCCATCGAATTTGACAACCACACAAACGTCCCACGCCGCAGCTTATTGCTTCAATTTCAGAAAAAACACCTTTTTCCACCCCCAATCCCAAAAAATCAGTAACAAACCGCTCGTAAAATTGAAAATCAGCAACAAATTCACCCGATGCGAATCATCGGACTTGATGCTGCATGGGGTGAAAGAAACCCCGACGGAATCTGCTTCCTGGAGAACAAACATCTCATCAAAACACACTGCCTCCCCACTTCTGAAACTCTCCAAGAAATTCTCAAATTTTCTCCCGCACAGATTGCAATCGACGCTCCAGTCATCGTACCGAATAAAACCGGAAGCCGCCCGGTTGACCGAATGATCACCTCAACATTTTACCACCAAAAAATAGCATGCTACCCCGGCAATCAGTCAAACTGCACTCGGATTATTCAGCTTGTCAAAAATCTTAAGAAGAGCGGTTACAGCCCATCTCTCACCAGCAAGAACAAATCAATCATTGAAGTCTACCCCCATCTTAGCATCGTCAACTTTTTCCAACTCCCAGAGCGACTTCCTTACAAAAAAGGAACAGTTGCCGAGAAAAGAACAGTATTTCGTAAACTCCAGCAGCTCCTCCTTAACTATCTCACCCGACATCAATTTACCCTCGCTCCCCAAGTCAAGGCCATCCTCCAATCGCGTTGGACAAAATCAATCGAAGACCAAACTGATGCGATTCTTTGCGCCATCACTTCTCATCACCACCTCACTCAAAGCCAAAACTCAACTCAACTCGGAGATCTTCAATCTGGATTCATCGTTTTCCCGAGATTGCCGCATTCGATATAATACCATGACTTTAGAGTCCAGCCTTCAGCCTAACAAACCTCTTCTTCCCACGAGCTGGCATGACCACCTTCACCCGGTCCGTCGTTGCCCCAGGAATCACCGTAATTCCCTCCCCTCCTTCTTGAGAGATGACAATTTCCGACCAATCGATCAAATTTTCACTATGCTCTAATACCAAGGAAACTCCTACGGCCTCTTTATTTCGATCAAACTCTATCGATATTTCACCACCCCTTGGTTCAACAATTTCCACGCCTTTCCTGCTGAATGCCTCTACCGGAGAACTTGCCATGACAAACTCCATCAGATTGCTCAAACCATCACCGTCAGGATCATCACCTGGAGCATCGTTAACTCCTGAAATCAAACCTGTCTCAGGACGACTACTCCAATCGAAATATCCCACCCCACCTACCTCAACCGACCGCTGTCCTGACGTCACGATCCCATAGTCATTGTTGTAGGTCTCAAACTCTTTGTAGCCCTGCCGCGAATGACGCCACACCTGTTCCTCGAGAATCGAAGCATCCACAACACTGACCTCAAAAACATAAGTTCCCGGCGCACCGAATGTTGCCTCAGTTGTCCCACTTCCAACCGAATTATTTGTCGAAAACGACACACTTCCTGGCCCACTCACCTTCCTCCAAATATATTTCAAAACCCCACCATCTAAATCAGTTGCGTTCGCAGTCAATCGAACACGTGTCGAAGACAATGGACTGGCACCTGAAATAGTCACCGACTTGAACTGGTTGAGGTTCGGCGCTTGAGAACTCCCCTTCAGCACATCCAGCGCAGCATTAGTATAGTGGATGATTGCTGCCACTTCTGGAGCTCCAATCCCAGCCGTATCTGCCTCAAAGACCGAACGATTCTCAATCCACTTCTCCAATGTGGGAATCACTTCCTTCGCAGCAGTTCCATATCGTTCCCTTAACAAAATTAACGGCTCCATCGACAACGATTGCCCCGGATCCGTTGGACCAGCACCCGCATCTAACAAATCATGCCAGGTCTGTTCCTGATAAAGTAAAGCCAATGGAATTCCCTCCTCCACTCGATACTTCGCCAAAGTTGCCAAACCAGCCAAACGAATCACGTTTGATGACATCTGATCAGCCGGCGAACGTTCCTTGACCGCATCCACTAAAGCTGGCGCAACAGAACGCACATCCTCTAGACTCAATTCGTTCCGAATAAAATCGGACAACTTTGAACGAGCAGCCCCAGCAGGCAACCTCAACCCTACTCGAACTGCCCCATGGAACAATTCATCCGGTAAATTCTGAAGATCAGACCGGAAGGGCTCTTGTGTAAACAAGGTCTCCACCAAAGCCGCATTCGCATATTGCAGAGGATCCCTTGGATCAATCACGCCAATCTCCGGCGCATTCTTGACTAGAGCCTGCACCATCCCCACAACATGAGGGCCAGCCTCCTGTCCCAATCGCCTCAAAGCTTCAGCAGCCATCGTCCTAACCCAGTAGTCCGAATCCGAAAGTCTTGCAACCAGCGCCTGCGCTGTTCCAGGCCCGCCGACATATCCTAAAGCTTCGCAGGCACCCGCCCTTTGAAAGGAGCTTCCTTGATCCTCCGTCATCGCGATTAACAGACCTCGAATCTCCTCATGTTCACGAACCCTCCCCCCTAATTCCTTCGCTGCAAACTCTCGTACCACCAGATCGTATTCGCCAAGATTCCCCAACAATTCTTGTGTTGATAAAGCAGTCACCCCCTTAGGATAATGTCCCGCCCAAACACCATTGGAAATCTTCGCCCCCGTCACAACCGCCCCCCCAAACCCCTCTTTACCCGTGATCATCAAATTCTTTTTAGGCAAAGCAAACTGCAAGACATACATCGCCGTCGCATTCATCTGATAATATTGTAAATCAGACCAATAATCCGCCCGCTCACTTGGTGAAAACCCCTGGGCCATCTCGTTCTCGACTTCATCATAGGAAAACGATCCATCCGGTCTTCTCGCCAAATCACGATTCCATTTCACCTCGTTGAAAAAAGCAGACCCCGCTGCTTCTCCACCAGCATTCGCACCTAACATCGTCCACAGTAGACTAAACCCGTGCCCAGTATGCCCACGATCTTCCGTCACATGTGTCGATAAAGACCACCTTGAAAAGAACTCTAACGCTTCCGTCTCCCCCCCCATCATGCCATACATCACCGCAGCCATCGCCTGCCTACCATTCTGATCTCTTCCCCGATAAGGAGCATGCTCTCCATATGGAATACACCCACGATGAACATATGACTGATAAAAATTTGAGGCCCGTTGAATCGCTGCTGTTACTTCCTGACGAACCTCCCCACCACTCACCTCAATTGCTTTCTTCGCCAACACTAAACCAATATTTGCAACCAACGCTGCACTGCTAATCGGACCATACCAAGGCACAGAACCATTAAAACTTCCATCTTTCTGACGCATTGCACTCCCATGCCCAAATGTTCCATACCTCCCCTGCGCTTGCGAGACCGTCAAAGCATACCTCCTAATTCCAGGCAACACCTCAGCATCTCTCTTCGCGAAATAATATTCAGCCAAGAACAAGAGCTCATAACCCGCATCCCAAGTTGAAAAACTCAAATCAGGTTCAACCCAAGTTGACTTATCCACAATCTCCATCGCCAAATTCTCCAGCTTTTCATTAAATCTCCCTTCTCCCGTTGCTAGCATCGCCAACCCCGTAATCGCACCACTCCAGTTCGCAAAAGGATCCTCTCTCTCCAACCTTCTCAGTGCACCCCTCAAGATCGCCGAAGATTTTGGGCAATTGTATGGAGCGGTCGCCGTGTATGCCCCCAGCACTGGTAATGTCATTGATACCGTCGTCACATTCCCCCCTCGCCAGCGTTTCACCCTTAAAACCCCGCCATTCTCGGCCTTCTCGGCCTCTCCAATCGCAATACCAAAGGACTTTCTAGCATCATCCGTAAAATCCTGAACCGTCCCTCCAGCCCCCCATCCAACTCCCAAAATCACATCGTCAACTCGAAACAATCCAGCCGCTGGGGTTCCAGCACCCACATGAGTCACAAGAATCTGTCGAGCATCCCGAGTTTGAACACCCATTTTTGCCCGAGGGTCCTCATCTGAAAGATCTAACATCGAAATCCAACCTCGTAGTCCGGTCGGACCAAGATTGAAGTGATCAACATATCTAGGAAAAAAAGTATCATTTGAAGCCTTCACATCTGAAACAGCTTCCGTATCTGTCAAATCAGGAACCTGCCCCTGAAGAGCCAAAGAACCCAGCCCCAAAAAACAGACCCAAACCAACTGCAAGCACCTCAAAACTTTTCTTATCATGCCCCACTAACGACCTCCCGCTCTCTTTATTGTAAAAAACACGCAATGACTGCTGCATAATTTGAGAGAAATCAAAAATGACTTCATCTAGGAAAACGTTTTTATCTCAGCCTATGAAGAATCTCCGGAAACCCGATTCGACGCAAAAATGAATTCAAATGGGATCAGATCGACAAAAAAACTGAGCCGTCTGAATACATCCATCAAGCTTCCGACTGACAAAGAGATAAAGAAACTGAGGCACTCTACAAACGACTCCCAAAAGTATAATAGTGAAAACCCAAGAACATCAGCACCTTCCTGATGCGATGAAAAAGAAACTTTTTCCCCAGCGAGGAGGATACAAAAAAACTTTCGGAGAGCGTTACAACTCAACCAGACGAAACCGGAAGACCACCTCAATCAAAACTCACCCCCCTCGAATTAATTTTCATTTTCCGTCCACTCAACCACTCAATCTAGCTCCCTCCATGAAATCCCACAAAAATGGACTTTCCGGAATGTCTGTCGCAATCGCGATCATTCTTGCTTCCCCCGCAATTGTCGTTGTGACTTATATCCTGTTTGGATAGAAACCAATGGGATAAAAAAAATGCAAAACCAGATCAAAGATATGAGACCATTGCCACGAATGATAACCTAACACCCGTGGTCCACTTATTAGCAATCTCCCTCGCGGTTTTCGTAACTTCCGGTTTTACCAAAGCATCCCTCAATTGGAAAAAGCACACCATCATGACTCAAGGCCACTGCAATACCGCAGTAGCCATCGATGCGAATGGCGACAAACTCATGGACGTCATCGCTTGTTTTCGTGGAAAAGTGGTGCTCTTTCTTGCCCCAGATTGGAAAACACAAATGACTCTTCATCGAGCTTTTGGCGAAGGAAGTTGCATCCACAGTGCACTCCTCGATGTTGATAACGACGGTGACCTCGACTGGGCCGGATCTAGCCCCTATCACCACCCGTTCTGGCTCGAGAATCCTGGTCCCAAAAAACTCATTCAAGGCCCTTGGAGCAAACGCACCATTGACCCCACTCTGACCGGTGTCCATTGCCTCCTAGCTTCCGACATCAACAACGATGGAAAAGACGATCTCATCATCAATAATTTCCTGCCAGACAAAGGAATCCCCGACTCCATTGCCTGGTTCAGTATTCCTGAAAACCCCCATTCGGCCCCTCAATGGAAACGCAATATCTTTGCCAAAGGTGACGCACAAGGAGGCAGCCACTACATGGGCGCCGCAGACATTGATGGTGACGGATGGAAAGAGATTGCCGCCGGGGCCAAAGGAGCCCCCTTCGCCAGTGGCAACTGGTTCGCCTTCTGGAACAACCCCGGAAATGAGACTAACTCGCAACCCTGGAAAAAAACAATCCTCGCCGAAAACCAGATCGCAGCCACCAATATTGTCCCCGCTGATCTCAACAATGATGGGAAAATTGACTGGCTCGCTTCACGAGGTCACTCCGCAGGAGTCCTGTGGTTTGAGAACCCAAGCTGGAAAATTCACGAAATAGATCCCGATATCAAATCACCTCACAGTCTCACCACTGGTGACTTTGATCAAGATGGAGATCTCGATGGAGCCGCCTGCGGCTTCGAAAGCGAATGGGTTCGCTGGTATGAACCTATAATCCGCAGTTGGATATGGCGTGAAACGGCGCAAGATTTGATAAAGAC
>JAHDGN010000139.1:1866-7819 GCA_020627645.1 Akkermansiaceae bacterium | reverse complement strand
TCACACCACTCACGTAGTCCCCTCAAAAAGCCCTCCGGAGGAATTCGCTTCCCACCCCACCCCTTAATCCACCAACACCGCGCTCACGACTCTCACCCAAATCCAAACTCCCAAATTCCACCCGCCTCGTCACCTCAGCCAATTGGTCCACAAAAGGTCCCCGAAATTTCTCCAAATCTGTCCCCAACAAACTCCCATACCCCAATCCATGATACCCATTCGAAAACGCCACCACCTCCCGCTTTCCCGTGACCAAACGCGCTGTCTTCAATGCCGTTTCAATCGCCTCAAATCCCGAATTCGACAAAACCACCTTCCCCTTCCCCACCCCCCAACGCTCGAAGGTCAACTCCGATAACTTCCCACACAATTCTCCCTTCAACACATGCGGATGAACATCCCCCATCCCATGTAACAATCGCTCCGCTTGCTCACTCATCGCTTCCACCACTTCTCGATTCCCATGCCCCAAACCCGCCACCCCAAACGCACTCGTGAAATCCAAAAAGCGATTCCCATCCACATCCCAAACATTCACCCCCTGTGCCCGATCCCAAAACACCGGCCAGCTCTCATCAAAATAAGTCACATTCCGACTCTCAAACTCCGACAACTTCCGCATCGCAGCTAATGATTCCCCTCCCGGCACCTCTGTCTGCAACTCGGGCAACATCACACAATTCTAAACAAGGTGAACATCGCGATCAACCCAATCACCAACAAACAACCTCCCCCCATCACCAAATCTCGCCCCAATACCACTGGCCTCTCCACCGACGAAGACTTCGGAAAAACCACCACCGCATAAACCGCTCCCGTCACCAACCCACCAAAATGCGCCGCATTGTCAATCAACCGAAAACCCAAAGCCCCAATCACGACTAACATCATTAATCCACCCAACAACCTCCGCCGGGTCTTCCTCGGAACCAACCGATCATGCAGGGTCTCGAAAACTAACAAAAAGCCCAACATGCCACACACCGCCCCCGAAACCCCCACCGATGTCTGAGGCATCCACGCCACCGTCGCCCAACCAGCCCCCACCAAACTCAACAAAAAAACCGCAGCCAAATGTGGCCATCTCGCCAAAATCTCAATCCTTCGCGACAAATACCACAACCCTCCCACATTCATCGCAAAATGGACCACGTTCCCATGCAAAAATCCCGCCGTATAAATTCGCCACCACTCCCCCGCCAGATACCTCTCCTTCACTAAACCCGCCAATTCTATCGAATTTTCCCCACCCAAAATCTGCCCCAATCCCACTAAACCCAACACTACCACCAATCCCCACGCCAAAAACACCCGCTGCAAATCCATCCACAAATCAAACCGCGCCTCCGGCACCTCAGACTCCAAACTTTCTTTCGTCATTTCAGCCACTTCCCGTCTCCCCTTCCAAGCCTCCCACCAAGGCCTCACCGCAAACAACACAAACATCAACACCGCCATCCCCAAATTCTGTGAACTCCAAAGCCCCTGCCAACCACCACCACTCCACCCAGACCAAATCGTCCACAACAAAACCAACCCAAACAATACCCCAAACCGCCTTGCATCAGACTCATCGTCCTTCACAAAAATCATCCGGCGCTTCTTCAAGCACCCCAACAACTCTCCACACTCTTCAGGCGCAACCAAACGATCCGACTCAGGAGTCCAAACCCATGCCAGCCGCCCCTTTCCTTTCCCCAAAAACTCGTTCAGCTCCTCCAGACTCCCAAAGGCCGTCTCCACTCCCTTAGAGTCGACAACCCCATAATCCAACTCGGCTGGCTTCAAAGGAAACGCATCCTCCCGAGCCCAAGCCGGCAATCTCACAGGGTCGCTCATCACAAACGATACCCTTTCTACCCAAAAATGTTACTCTCCTTCAGCCGTTCCAGTCCCAGCCGCCGGAACCTCAGTCGAGCCTTCAGAAGGAGCAGGCACATCGCCCCCAGCTTCCGGAGTCTCGGTCGCCGACTCATCTCCTCCACCCTCAGAGGCTTCTGGCACCTCAACAGGAGGGGTCACCGCCGCATCTGTCGTTCCTCCCTCACCTTCCCCGGTCAACGCCTCTTTCGCATCCTCCAAATTCTCACCACCTCCTTCAGTCAACTTCTTAACCATATCCTCAACACTTGTTGCATCAGCCCCAGCAGCTTCCTCCACCTTATCTTTCTGCGCCTTAGCGGCATCTTGATCGGCAAAAGACTTCGCCGCCTCCGCATTCTGCTTCCCCATCAACAGTCCCAATCCCAACGAAAGCACAAAGAACAAGATCCCAAGGTAAACCGTTCCTTTTTGTAAAACATCCGTCGTCCGAGCACCGAACGCCGCATCCGTCATACTCGCACCGAATGCCGCTCCCAAACCCTCCTGCTTCGGACGCTGCATCATAATGACCAACATCAGCAACAAACTCACCACAACGAGAGCAATCACAACCAAAGTTATACCTATGCCAAGAAAATCCATGGGGCGCAGAAATCTAGAGACTCAACCCTGCTTGTAAAGGCAGACTTGAGCAAAAATAATTAAGAACTCCGAACAATCTCGTTCTTTTCGTTCAAAACATGACGCAACGGGATGATTCGTTCGTCCGAAATCCCAAAAGCCATAATCGTCACCCTCTCATCCTTTTTGATGATATGGGCAGCTCCTCCATTCATGATAATATGGCCCGTTCCCGGCTCTCCAGCCTGCACATAAGTCTCCAACCGCCCCCCTGCTGTCATCGAGGTCACCAGAACCCTCTCTCCTTCCCATAAACCCGCCGCCTCCATCAAATCAGACGGAATCTCAATACTTCCCTCATAATCCACATCTGCCTCATTGATAACTGCCATGTGGAACTTCGACTTCAGTTGAATCCTTTGCATCTCACGAGAGCAAAAGTCCTCGACACCCCGCGGTCAACTCTGACCTTGAAAAAATGAGCCAATTTCGTAGTTTTACCGGATGACGAAGTTTTTTGGCAGGATATCGATCGCTCTCGCAGCAATCTCCACTTCTCACATCCTTTCCGCAACAACCCCCGGCCCGATCCCCAACAATATCATCAACCGCGCCATCCAATGGATGCAGGACGACGACGCAGATAAACGGGGCGCTGCTTACCGAACCTTCCACCTCTATTCCGACCCCGGTGCTGCAACTCTCAGAAAAGCCCTCCTAAAGACCAAATCTCTCCACGAACAAAAACTCAACCGCACTCTCAACTCTAAAACCACCAACCCCTTCATCGAACTCCCCGAACTCGCCTCACAACTCGAATCCGAACGCACCCGCATTTACGAACTCATCCTCACCGACTACAAAAAAGACCCGAACGAAGTCCGAAAGCTTCACGACGAAATCGACAGCCTTTCCCGTCTCAACGAAAAAATCCGACGCCTCGTCAATCGCAAAGACCAAACCCTGACCACGACCGCAAACACCATCGGCGGGGGGCTCGCCGAAATCGATCACCTCCTCAACCTGATCGACAAAAATCAGTCTGACCGCAAATCCCCCGACGAAGCCCTGTCAGACACCCTCGAAGGAGATGACCTCCTGCTCACCATCAAACTCATCGAAAAATTTCAAAACGAAATCTCTCTCCTGGAAAAAACAAACGAAGACAACAAAAGCACCCCATGGGCTAGCACCTCACAACACGCCTTTGCGAACCACCTCAACGAATTCCGTTCGCTCTTCGGACTCACCCCCTTCGCTCTTGAAGAGAGGCTCTCCCAAGCCTCAATCGGTCACACCAATGACATGATCAAACTTGGCTTCTTTGCTCACGAATCACCCATCAAAGAGAAAAAATCACCAGCCGACCGCGCGCGACTCGCAGAATTCCAACATCAATGGACAGGTGAAAACATCTACATGGGATCCCCAGTTCATACCGATGCCTACCTCGCCTGGTTTGCCTCCGATGGACACCGATTCATCATGTTTGCCAATGGCCCTAACCTCATCGGGCTCGGCCCCGTCGATCGCCATTGGACACTCATGACCGGCCGCAAGTAGACATTACCCCCTTTTCGCATTTTTCATGGCACCATTCCCACGTGCTCTTTCAAAACACCTACGCAAAACTTCCCGAGGCTTTCTTCGAGAAAACCTCACCCTCCCCGGTAATCTCCCCAACCCTCATCGCCCTTAACGAACCACTTGCCCAAGAACTCAATCTCGATCCCCATCACCTTCGCTCACCCGAAGGCTTAGCCATTCTTGCCGGGAACAAAGTCCCCCCAGGCGCCCAACCCATCTCCACCGCCTACTCCGGCCATCAATTTGCCAATTTCAACCCTATGCTTGGCGACGGAAGAGCCATTCTCCTCGGAGAAATCAACGGCTTCGATCTTCAACTCAAAGGCTCCGGCCCAACCCCTTTTTCTCGTCGCGGAGACGGACGATCCGCCCTTGGCCCCGTCCTTCGCGAATACCTCGTCTCCGAGGCGATGCACCAACTCGGAATCCCCACGACCCGAGCCCTAGCCGCCGTCTCATCAGGTGAACTCGTCTACCGAGAACATCCCGAACCAGGAGGCGTTTTCACCCGGGTAGCCTCCTCACACCTGCGGATCGGAACCGCCCAATACTTCGCCGCACGCCGAGACCTCACCAACTTACAAATCCTCGTCGACTACGCTATTCAACGACACTACCCAGACGCCAAAACCCCACTCGACCTTCTGACCTCGGTCATCCAGTCACAGGCCCAACTCATCGCTCAATGGATGGGCGTCGGTTTTATTCACGGAGTCATGAACACCGACAACATGTCACTCTCAGGCGAAACCATCGACTACGGCCCATGCGCCTTCATGGACCAATACAACCCCGCTCAAAAATACTCCTACATCGACCAAGGCGGAAGATACGCCTACCACAACCAACCCACCATCGCCCAATGGAACCTCGCCCGACTCGCCGAAACCCTCCTCCCCATCATCCACCCAGACCTCGACCAAGCCCATCAACTCGCGATCACCGAACTCCAAAAATTCCCCGACCTCTTTGAGCACCACCGACTCCAAATTTTCGCCAACAAAATCGGCCTCCCACAACTCTCCGATTGGAATATCATCCAAATTCTTCTCGACCTAATGACCGAAGACCAAATCGACTTCACCCTCACCTTTCACCACCTCACCCAAAACGCCGATCAATTTTTACGACTCTTCAAAGATCCCCGAAAAGCCAATGACTGGCTCGAACTAAGAAAATCCCTCGGCGCCATCGATACCAATACCATGAGGCACCACAACTCAGCCTACATCCCCCGCAACCACCTCATCGAAGAAGCCATTCAATCGTCCTACCAAGACGACCACACCAAATTCAACGCCCTCCACAAACTCCTACAAACCCCTTACCAAACAGATCAAAACCACCCACCCGAAAATCACCTCCCTCTCCCCGACCAGATCATCAAAAACACCTTCTGCGGGACTTAAAGGCGATCGACGAAGTCGTTTACAGCAAAAACACTTTCCTTATCGTTTCAATTCGATACTGACCAACGTATCTAATCATCGACTTCCTCGATGATTAGATACAAAAGAACAATTTAAAGAGGAGCAACCGACCATGATAAACTCTTACCGTTTTGAATTGGCAACAAACCACCAGATACCTCAAATGGACCGCCCGAGGGGTGTCACTTCTCGCCATCATCCTAGTGACCAGACCCCTACTTCATCTCTCAAAGGCCTATTTTACGGACAAAGATAACCGCCCCTCCACTCCCCCAGGAATGGTCAATGATGCTAGCCGCCTCAACGAAACTCAGATGGACATCATCAAATTTGAAAAAGACGAATTTGTCCAAAAATTGAAAGCCCTCATTCTCAAGGCCCAATCCGAAAACCTCACCGTCTCAATTTCCGGAGCTCGCCACAGCATGGGAGGACACACCCTATACCCAGGAGGGATCGCTTTAGATATGAGCAATTACAACGAAATGAGA
>JAHDGN010000139.1:0-1856 GCA_020627645.1 Akkermansiaceae bacterium | reverse complement strand
AGACTCATTGATGACAATACTCTCGAGGTCGGCTCTGGAGCTCTTTGGAGCGACGTCATTCCCTTCTTAGATGCCAGAGGACTCTCCGTCTCAGTGATGCAATCGAATTGCTCATTCAGCGTAGGGGGATCCATCAGCGTTAACTGCCACGGCTGGCAATGGAATACCGGCCCCATTGCGTCAACAGTCGAAAGCTTTACCTTAATGTTAGCAAACGGAAAAATCGTCGAGTGTAGCCGCAACCAAAATCGTCACATCTTCTCCGCAGCTCTCGGCGGGTACGGACTGATCGGCGTCATTTTAGACGTCAGACTTAAGGTGGTCGAAAATACCGAACTAACACACGAACAAACCATCATCGATTGCTCAGAAAGCGAGGAAAGAATCGCACTCCTTTTGAACGAAAATATCGAAATGGGCTTCGGCAGAGTAGCCATCAGCAAAGACCAGCTGTTTGAAAAGTTGATCTGGAACAACTACCGAAGCACAGGTCCCGCCACCTCGCAAATTTCTGACCGAGGAGTCAAAGCCATGAAACGAACTATCTTCCGGGGATCCGAACGCAGCGACTACGGCAAACGGCTCAGGTGGCGAGCAGAAGCATATCTCCAACCCCTCATCGACAACAAAAAAACCGTCTCACGAAACCACCTTCTATCAGAAAGCACGAGCCTCTACGAAAACCGATCAGCCCAATCAACCGACATTCTACACGAATACTTTATCCCTTTGGACAAAATCGAAGAATTCATGAGTTCAGCAAAAAAGATCATCCTCAACTCCCAAACTGACCTTCTCAACGTAACCATCAGAACCGTCAAATCAGATCAAGAAACCCTCCTATCCTATGCCCCTGATGACCGGGTCGCCTTTGTCATGCTATTCTGCCAACCTATGACCAAAACCGCCGAAGAAGAAATGAAAAGAACAACCCAAGAACTAATCAACTCATCCTTGGCACTAGGAGGCACCTACTACCTACCCTACCGACCACATGCAACAACCTCCCAATTCAAGCAAGCTTACCCAAATTGGCAAAAGTTTATCCAATCCAAATCAGACCTAGACCCAACTCAAATATTCCAAAATAAATTCTACCTCAAATACCTGATTCCAGCCGAACCCATTGCCCAGACAAACAACAAACAAAAGATACCTCAATGATCCCACGCCTCAAATTAGATGCCTCTTGGTCTGATGTCATCGCCTTCTTTTGGGCAAGCTCCAAACCCAACCCAAAAGCAAAGACTCAACTGTTCCAAGAAATCAAAAAGAGAACATCGTATGGCAGTGTTTCCGCCCTCTCAAACCGAACATTATTCGATGCCTTTCTAGAAGCACTCGATCTAGAACCAGGTGACGAAATACTGATATCCGCTCTAACCATTCAAAACATGGCCGATATCATCAAAGCTCACAAACTCGTCCCAATCCCCGTAGATGTGGAGATCGACACCCTGGCCCCTTCCCTCAAAGAAATATCACGCCAAGCTTCAAAGCAGAGCAAAGCTCTAGTGATCGCACCCCTTTTTGGCGGAAAAATTGACATCACCCCTTATCAACAATGGTGTGAAGAAAACGATATCATCCTAGTTGAAGACATGGCCCAGGCCTTCGACGGGGAGTATTTTGGCTCGGCTCCAAACAGAATCATGAGCTTCGGGCCAATCAAATCAAAAACGGCTTTTGCCGGAGGGATCTTTCTCTCCAAAGACCAGAATCTTCTAAACAAGATCTCCAACATCGTAGAACGTCACCCACCTCTCTCATCGTCATGGTATCAAAAACGAATCCTCAAAATGGCTTTCCTAAAATTGATCACCCTCCCACTCATCTTTCGAGCCGTCATTGCCATG
>JAHDGN010000138.1 GCA_020627645.1 Akkermansiaceae bacterium | reverse complement strand
AGGCGACCAATCAGGAAAAGGAAAATCTGGCCACGAAAACGACCTCCGTAGGTCTGAAAACGAAGCGAAAGATCTCCGAGGAAGACTCCTCAACCGCCTCCGCCGTAAAAACCGTCCATACGTCCCCCCAGGAAAAGATCACTGAACCACACATGGGCAAACTCATCAAACTGCTCTCAATCCTATTCATCCTCGTCCCAAGCACCAGCAACGGACAATTCTACGAAGTCCGTGAGCTGCCATCTCAGATCGCGACCAATCGTACCACTCGGATTGAAATTATCACCAAAGCCGAAATGCAACTCGGCGAACTTCCAAAACATCCCAAGATTACCTGGCTGAGTTTCCGCAAAGGGCGTCTTCCACGGATGTCCTTCAACCAGGAAGTCTACAACGAAAACACCCTCGAATTCATCGCCACCTCACCAGGTCTCATCGAATTCCCTCCCATCCCCATCACTCTCGAAAGCAAACAATTCTTCATTCGCCTCCCCGACATCACGGTCACCGAAAACCAAGCTCCCAGCGACCGATCGACCCTAAAGGTCCTCTGGAACGGAAATCCACACCCCCCAAAAAACGCACACCTGGGTGAAGCCATCGACGTCACCTTCACTCTTGCGGTCTCAGCCGAATCCATTCGCTCGCGTCCCTATTTTTCCATCCCATCCAACCGACTCGACGGAGCGCAATGGCACCGCTTCACCAAAGGTCGTGGTCGCATGCCCGTTCCCTCAGACTACTTCTACAACTCAGGCTCAGTGAGCATCTTTTTTGGTGCGTCGCGCGAAAACATCTTCAAAGACGAAACCGTCAGCGGTGAAGAATTTCCCGAAATCGATTCTGATTTCGTACTCACCAGAACCTACCGCTCCCGCCTCTACCTCACCAAGGTCGGCAAAGCAACCGGCACCCTGAGCGCGACCATCGGACAATCAGCCCGAATTTCCGCCAGATTAACCCACACCATTCCCTTCGAAATCAACGTCTCCCCAATTCCACCACTCACCAACAACCAGGCCATTGACACCGGACTCATCGGCACCTGGGAATTCGAGTCCTACACCGTCCCCAACCTACCTACCCCATCCCAACCATTCCAAATTGACGTGTCAGTCTCCGGCAAAGGAAACCCAAACCTCCGAAAAAATTGGGACTTCGCAAAACCTGGATTCCCCTCGATTGACGCCGATTTCGAGGAATATCAAGGGGACAATTACCTCAATTGGCGCGCCGGATATACCCAAACCCTCAGACCCACAGGAAAAGTTCCTACCCTCCCAGCACTCACCCTCGCCACCTTCAACACCGCAAGCGACCAATGGGACTATCACGACATCACCAACTCCCACACTCTGGCTGGATTCACCGATCATTCCACAGCCCTCACCCCCCTGACCCAACTCGCTCCATCCATCACACGCCCAGTCCTCCTCAATCTTCATCCTGCCATTTTTGCCACCTTTGCCTTTTCCCCCTTCCTCCCCTTCCTCCTCGGACTCGCAAAAAAACGACTCGACTCGAAAGACCCAGAAGCCGAAAAGCAAAACCGGGAACTCAAAAAAGTCATCGCAGAGTTCCAATCAGGAAAAGGCTCACCCGACACCATCGACAATCGCCTCCTCCCCATCCTCAGATACAAACTCGGCCTCCCCCACGGTGCAACTGCACACGAAGTCGCTGACCATCTCAAGCAACCTGAGCTCGCCGAGGCCCTCAGAAATCACGCCGAATCATCATTCTCAGCTCAAATCTCAGCAATCGACTTTCCCTCCCTTGCGAAACATCTCACCAAGCTCTCCATCCTCATCCTCTGCCTCCTCCCGAACCTAAGGGCAACCTCCCTGGAAGAAGCCAACTCTCACTTTAACGACAGCAACTACCCCCAAGCGATCACTCAATATCAAGAACTCCTCAAATCAACCCCCGATAGCCCAACCCTCCATTTCAATCTCGCCCAAGCTCACCTTTCCTCAAACAACCTTCTTCGAGCCCGTGCCTCTTGCCACACCGCTCTTCTCCTAGACCCACTCGATTCTAAAACCCGAGATCTAATGAAGGATATTTGCGAGCGCCAGGGCCAAACCTCGTCTCTCCGACCCCGCCTCTTCGACCTGCGCCCAGATCAATGGATTCTCCTCGCCTCGATTTTCTGGCTACTCGCTTTTCTATACCTAGGAACCCGAAAATTCATCACCCTTCCGCGCTGGCCCGGATTTGCCCTCATTGCCGTCGCCACTATCCTCCTCGCCACTTCGGCTTGGAGACAAAACAATGATTATTCCGGAGATCAATTCATGATCGTTGCCGAAGAGGTTCCCCGCGAACCCACCGCCGGAACCCCAAACTGGGACTACCCCCCCCTCCTCGGAGGACAAATCGTTCGCATCGGTGAAATGAACGAAACCCACGCACTCGTCACCTCTGCAGATTCGCCCTTTTGGCTCCCAATTAAAAAAATTCAACAAGTCTGGTGACCATGAAACCAATCGTACTTTTTTTCATCCTACTTTTCCCACTAGCAGCTCAAGACCTTGTCTGGAATCAGGCTCACGAACAAACCCTCCAAAAATCAATCTCCAACGTAGGCTCCACCCTCTCTCAAAAAACCATCCTCGTTGGTCGTCTTGGCATTGCTCGCACTCGTGTTGCCATCGCCCTCAATGACAAAGGCCTCCTTCTAGCACCAATCATCCCAGGGATCGACAAATCGGACTCTCCTTACATCCTCTATCAACCCGATGGCTCACGAATCAACCTCACGACGATTCACGAAAACAAACGTCGCGCCATTGCCATCCTCCAAACTCCCCCATCCCACCAACCTCCCCAATACGCTTCCCCCGCCAACCTAACCGACCACACTCTACTCATCCCCACCTGCGCTCCTCTCGCTTCACTCGACGAAAAGATCACCCTCACCATCGACCACCTCAAGGTCACCCCCAAAGAGGAAGCTCGTAGCGTTCAGATCAACCACAACTGCTATCTTCCCGGCTCCCCCGTCCTTGACCTTTCAGGCAACCTCATCGGAATCACTCTCATCTCCCGACCCACCTACACTCCAGTCCTACTCATTCCCACTCTCATCTCCGAAATTGCCGAACTCCGTGACAATCTCCCCGAGGTATCAACACCAAAAAACCTGAACACCCCTCCAGCCCCACTCCTCGATGAAGAAGAGGAAAAAGAAAGCCGAAAGAAAACCGCCCAATTAACCACCGCACGTGCCACTCACCTCTTCTCCCGCCTACCTGCCCCACTTCCCTGTGTCCGAATCACCCACAAAAACTCCCCGCAAACCCACTCCCTCACCGGAACCATCATTAGAAAAGATGGCCTCATCCTTACCAAAGCAAGCGAACTAGGCCCCGATCTAGTCGTCACCTACGACGGGAAAACATTCCCAGCAATCCTACTTTCAACCGACGAAGAAAGCGATCTCGCCCTCGTCAGCATCAGCGCCTCAAACCTCCCGACCGTGAACTGGTCAGATTCACCCCCAACTTCAAGCTCCATTCTCATCACCCCAATTCTCCTCGACCCCGAAGAGCAAGCAACCGAAACCAGCAAACTCACAAGCTCAGGAGTATTTTCACAATCTTTACTCCCGAACACACCCACCATTCAGTCTTCCAGCCAGACCACCAGCCTCGGCATCATCACCGAACAAGCCGACAACAACCTGACCATCGCCGCCATCGTTCCAGAAACACCAGCTTCCAAAGCGGACCTCAAAATAGGCGACCGCATCATCTCACTCGATAAGACCACCGTCACAAAACGGACCGACCTCACCTCCATCCTAAAGTCCAAAAAAGTCGGCGACCAGGTGACCCTCAAGTTTTCACGTTCAGACGAAGAAAAAGAAGCCACCTTCGAACTCACGTCCCCTCTGATCATCCCCCCAACCACTGGCATCGACATCACTCGGATCTCAGCATTCACCCCCCTCGTCCCCAGCGTTCGACGCGCCCCTTTCCCCACAACCCTGGTCCACTCCACAACCATCAATGCATGGGACTGCGGATCCCCCGTCTTTGATCTCGAAGGAAAAGCCGTTGGCCTCAACATCGCCTCGGTCGCGCGCTCACGAACCCTAGCTCTCACGACAACCGAAATCAAACTCGCCCTCGAACGATTGCTCAAAAAGACAAGAGCCTTCTAAAAACGAACCACCCTCAAACACCATTCCACCTCTCACAAAAGATCCATGAAATTCCTCTTAGTTTTCCTTTCCCTCACCACTCTTTCTTTGGGCCAGGATTTCGGCGACCTCGCTGAATCCCTAGACGACGTTCTCTCTGAATCCCTTGGAGAAAAGAACGACAATCTAGTAGAAAACCAAGCCCCCTCACCCGAAGCGAACTTAACCCCGACCGAACTCCAAGAAAAACTCGACCAGATTGCTCCGGATCTCATCGACGCCACCATCGCCGTCCTCATGGGCATGGGATCTGGTTCCGGCGTCATTGTAAGTCCCGATGGACTTTGCATCACCGCAGCCCACGTCACCAGCGAGCCAGGAAAGTCGATCAAAGTGCTCCTCTCCGATGGCCGAGAACTCGACGCCATCACCCTCGGTGTTGATCACGAAACAGATGGCGCCCTTCTGAAAATCACTTCCCCCGGCCCCTTTCCCTACCGCCCCTACATCAAAACAAAGACCTACAATGTCGGAGACTGGGCCATCGCCACCGGACACCCCGGAGGAGCGATCGTAGGCCGCCCCTCACCCTTCCGACTCGGCATCATCACCAAAGCCGGCACCAAGAGCGGATTCCTAGACCCCATCTCCACCTCCGCGACCGTCATCTCAGGTGACTCCGGCGGCCCCCTTTTCAACCTCAAAGGTGAGGTCATCGGCATCAATAGCAATATCTCCGTCCCCTCATGGCAAACCAACAACCACGTCCCCCTCCCATGCATTATCGATCGTTGGGACGAACTCATGGATAACGCCACCATCGGCAAACCGACGAACCTAAACCGTGACGCCGAAAATTATTTCGAAGAACCCTACGCCAAGCTTCGAAAAAAATTCAAAGAAGCCCTCGAAAAAAACGCTGATGACCCCAGAGCAGCCGAACTCCTCTCTTGCCCTCGCCTCCTTGACGCCCCACACATGCAAGCACTCCTTGATGAATGGCAACCCGAAGAAAATGCCCCAAAAACACCAACCTTCGGCCTCATTCTGGATCCACTCAAACCCACCATCATCGACATCATCAAAGACAGCCCAGCTGACAAATCAAATCTCAAAAAGGGAGACCAAATCACCTCAGCCAACGGCCAAGCAATCAATAACACCACCGACCTCGCTCTCATCCTCAAGGAAGGAAAGCCCACCCTACTAACAACCAACTCCGGTAAATCAATCGAGCTCACTCCAGCTGATTCCATCGCCCGCCGACATTTCCCCCCACCCATCGCTGGCCTCATCAGCATGGCCACCCAAAACGACGCCAGAGGAATCAACAAAGGCGTAAAGCCATCGTCCGCTTTTCAGGCAAAACTCGATCCACTCCTCGAAAACTTCAAATCCTCAGTCATCCCCATCAAGACCCCAGACGGCAAAACCATCGCCCACGCGACCGTCATCGACTCCTACCCCCAACTTCTCACCAAGGCCTCAGTGATTGAAGAGAACCCTTCCGCCACCGCCGCCTACAACGGAAGGAACTATCCCATCTCCATCCTCTCCACCGATGAAGACCACGACCTCGCCCTCATTGAAATCGAGGCTCAAGGACTCCAACCAGTCTCATGGGCTCGCCGTGACCCCAAGACCGCTCAAATCATCCTCACCCCATTACCCGAATCCATCAACTTCGGCGTCGTCACCCAACCCGTTCGTCACGCCCCAGCCGCAGGATACGACCACAACCACTCCAGCTCCAAGCCCGCTGCTTTTCTCGGCATCACCCTTGCTGATGACACCGAAAAGCCAACCATCGAATCCATCGAAGTCGGCAGCCCAGCCGACCGCATCGGACTCGCCAAAGACGACATCATTGTCACCATCAACAAGGCCGAAATTCTCTCCCCAACCGATATCTCCAATATCATCTCTCAAAAAACTCCAGGCGAAAAAATCACCGTCGGCATCTTACGAGATGATAATAAACTCACCTTCGAACCAATCCTAGCTGAACGTCCAGCGCCCACCGCTGACTCATTCGACCGCCTCTCGAAACAAAGAGATGACGCCCTCTCTAGCTTAAGTAAAAATGGAGGCCCACTCAGCAAACGAAGAAACGATTTTCCACGCGCCATCTATCACGATCAAATCCTCTCACCCAATCAAGCAGGAACCCCCCTCATCAATCTCGACGGAAAGGTCGTCGGTCTCAATATCGCACGAGCCCTCCGCCATCGCTCACTGGCAATCCCCTCAAAGGACCTCAACCAAGTCGTCGGCAAACTCCGCCGAGACGCCGAAGATTGATCTAAGAAAACGACCAGAAGCAGAAGCTCACAAAGCTGGGTTTCGTCATTCTTCCGAAGCCTCCTCCTCATCATCACCCTCCAACTTGGGTAAGGTCACTTCCCACTGGTGCAATTCTACCCCTTCTCCCAACCCGCCAATCTCACCCAAAAACCTCTCACACTCGCTCCTCCACAAATCGTAATTAGGAGGACCTTTCTCCACCCGAGTCCCCGGAAAAACGACATACGTCACATTCACATCAGAAACCGGACGGCGATACGGACTCGATCTCGCATCAATCTCCCGCGCCATTCGCAAACTCGCCTCTCCCACCTTAAAATTGGGCCCCGCATCACCGACAATCGCCGGATAAACTTTTTTCCCCACAATCACCGCCACATAGTCCCCAACATTGGGACCCCACTCGTTCTCCCGATCCACCACCACATACACCGGCATCACCACAAACGGATCATACTCCGCAATCAAATAACTCCGCTGCTTCAGCTCCTCAATCAATGTCGTCAAACGCCTCACTTCGCTGGCCTTCCCCTCACGCTTAGCCTTCGCCAACCTCTCACGATTCGGTGCAATCAATGGATTCACCACATCTCCCTTCTTACGCCAACTATAACTTGTCGTCGCCTGGTAATACGGAGAATTCACAATCTCGTCAGGCATCTCCGGTAACCGATCCCCATCCGAACCATCCGAAACCACATCCATATCCCCCTGGAGCAAAAACACTTTCCTCCCCGTCACCGGATGCTTCATCTCTAACATCGTCTGACAATCATAATAGTTATGCTTCGTCATCAACCGATCCATCCGCTTCCCTCGAGAGAGCAACCGATCCCTCTTGTGATCATAAAGCTCTTTAAAAAAAGGCGAAACCTTCGCACTTCCCATCATCCCTTCCAAGCCCGGCAGGATCTTCTTCAAATCCCCATTCATCGCCACCAAATCTTCCAAGCTGGTCGAAGCCTCAGGCCGATTCACCAACAAGGAATATCGCGCCTCAAAACTCCCGTTTACGCCCCTCTCATCCGACGTCCTCTTCCCCTCCCTCTCCTTCACCTCCATCTTAAAATCAAAACCCCGTGAAGTCTTAGCAACATCAGTTCCCTTCTTGGGCTTGTAATACTCCGGCACCACCCTCACCAACTTTTCTTTCTCCACAATCTTCTCCCTCTCCACAATCTTCTCCTTCACGACAACCCGCTCCCGGACCTGCGGCTGACTCAGCCCCAGCTTACGTCGCACCTTCTCAGGAATCGGCGACAACAAAATCCCACCAAACAAAACCCCTCCCAACCCCAAAGGAATCAGCCACCAGGGCAATGACTTCTTCTCAGCTCGCTTCCTGCGAACTCCATCCAAACGAAAAGGATCCTTCTCTGCGTCCATCTTCACCTAATAT
>JAHDGN010000137.1 GCA_020627645.1 Akkermansiaceae bacterium | reverse complement strand
ATGCGCGCACAGGCGGAATAGACGAGGGGTTGGTATGCTTTAACGAGTCTATGAAATGCTTTTGGGTCTTGGGTGTCAGCGAATTTTTTGAGGTTTTGGAGTTCGGATGTGGAATTTCGAATCATAGGTATTCTTATCTTTTACTACCTAGTAGTTCCCTCTGGTGAGAGATTTTTAACTAGGAATTGATTTTTTTTGGGGGGGGGACTTCCAAATTCGTGGACATTCGCTGGTAATTTTTGACAAATGGTTCAGAGCTATTGGCTGCTTTGGTCATAAATTCTGAAATTTTGGCGAATGTGGTTTTGGTTTCGATTCCAAATTTTTTCCGTTTTTCTCATCTCAAACGTTCGCGTCATGCTTGGAAGATTAGTTAGGTTGGGGTGATGAAAGAATGGATCGTTGAGAACCCGTTTTCGACTTGCTTGGTTGCTTTGTCGACGTTGCTTGGTTTTCGAATTTTTTTGAGTTTGTGGATGGTGGAAAAATACCAAAGGGATGGTTTTGTGCGAAGAATGTTTTGGAGTTTGGTTGTTTTCTTTCCAATGATGGGGCCCTTGTTCTTTGGGGCTTTCTATCGTCCGCCAAGTCGTCATCCGGATGGGGGTTTGCCTCCGACTGAAGGTTCTTTTTTTGGCGGGTAAGAGACGTTAGCGAGTTACCGTATCACCTGACGCGAATGAGTCATTACCTTAGCGAAAACACGAGTCGGAAGTACTGTTCTGGAATTTCAGAGAGAGTTTCGATTTGGAACAAGCCTTCATTTCTTGAGGCTTCGCTGAAGCCATCAGAAACCCATGTTCTAAGATCGGTCGATCTCTGGGCTTCAATTTGAACATCGTTGGCTTCGGGGAGAATTTGAATGGTAATTCCGTATCGACCATTCGCTAGTTGTTTCATTGTTGGGACGATTGGTAATCTTTGAGTGGATGGACTTAGCCCTAGACTATATTTCATCAGGTTCGAATTGGGATCATTTTCTAAGCGAAATGACGGGGCGGCAATTGAATGATTGAGCTGATGAACGGCAACCCAATTGGCATAACCTGATAATTGAAGGTTGCGGAGGTAAGCTCTGTCTTGACCCCTATCGGTTGAACCATCCTTCTCGTAAGTCCAGGAGACTTCGTTTGGGCCAGGATCCAGATCCAGGGAGAAGGTGGCGAATTCATCTTGAATCCCAGAGATTTGATCTACAAGCTGCCCGTTTTTTCTGACGGTTAGGAAATCGTAACTAGCTTCGGAAGAAGTGCGCCAATCAAATTGAATTCTTCCGGGGCCATAAAGTACGGTAGATATCACGGATTTTTGCTGGTGATCAATGTCACCAGAGACCAAGACGGAGGGGTTTTCTTCGGAAACCTGCCAATGATTGTCACCGTTGAGGAGGAATTCTAAATTTGGTTGGCCAAGGGCGACTGGAACTGAAGGTAGAAACAAAAATTCTAAGACTTCAGAGGAGCTTCCCTCGCTATTAGTAACGGTTACTGGGATTGAATACTTCCCATTTGCGGGTCCAAAACCATTCTGAAATGCGGAAAATTGTTTGCTGATTGGATCAAAGAGAAGGCCGTCAGGCAAACTAGATACTGTTACTGATGAAGCAGGAATCTGAGTCGTTATTTGATAGGTGAAGGGCTCGCCAGCATCGGCATATATTCTTAATGGTGAGGTGATGACTGGATATTCAAGAAGGCTTTGGAGTTGGAAGGAGTCTACCCATCCAGTATCGCTTCCGCTCGAAAGAGAGCCGTCTTTCTCGTATATGAATGTGACTTCATTGAGGCTTTCTGGCAGGTTGATCAATTGCTGTTCCCAGTTAGATATTTCGCCACTGATTGAATTGATGATCTGTCCGTTTACGAGAACTCTTAAGAAATCATAATCCGATTCACTACTTACCTTCCATTGAAAGTTGGCTCTATCAGGTCCTGGAATGGTCATGGTGAAGGCCGCGGATTGGCTATCGGAAATGTCGTCACTTTGGGCGGCGTCACCACCGACAGCAGTCGGGTTGGATTGATAGAAAAATCCATTACTTCCTTCGGTCAGTGGGATGGTTGTGGCCAGTTCTATGGCATCATGTAGTTCACTGACAATGACTCCTTCTGTCCTGGTGGAGGCTGTTGGGGATGGTCCGATGATCAAATCTCCGATTCGGACGGATACGGTGTAGCGATACATCGTGCCAGGGTCTAGGCCATCATCGGTGAAGGTGGGGTTGGTGCTCCAATCGCTGGAATTTCCGCCCTGGTTTCCGGAGATTTCTTCGAAACGATATTCGACCTGCTGACTGGAATTGGGCAGTCCAGTTAACTCTCGAGCGGTCATGGTGATGGCATTTTCTCCAATGGCTGTTGGTTGAGATTCGAATTCAGCAAAGTAGGTGTCGGTGGATGTCCAAGTATAAACGGATGTTGGGTTGTCTGGTAGACCATTTATTTGTGCATCTGGAGTGATCAGTAAGTCTACTCGGGTGACTTCGCCATCTGCGGCGGGTAGATTCACGGCTTGTGTACTCAAGACCGATTCTGGTGAACTTGAATTGGTAATCATCGAAGCTGGGAGCATATAGATTTTTTCGATGCCGCCTTGGATAATGCGGAGGGAGTAGTCGAGGCCCTGAGTTGGGCTTGCGCCGTGAAATCCATTCACGAATATTTGGCTGGCAGCAATTCGGTCTTCAGCGACTCGTGGGTCAAATAGACGAATGAGACCGGACTGATAGGGACCGATGGGTGGGTATACCATATTGATATCTGGTTTTCCACCTGAGACAGAAGCCATGATTGAAATTACGTCGACGTCTCTCTCAATTGGAAGATCGACCCCGTTATTATTTGAAACAATGGTGGTGTAGTCTTTGGTGGTTGAATTCCATCGGGTGTAGGCATTTAGGTCCTCATTCCATTTGACGACAATGTCTTCGAGATATCGGCGCATTTGGTTGACCGAGTAATCTGAGAAGTGATTAAAAATGAATTCTGATTCTTGTTGTCCGGATCCACCGCCTTGCATCGGGTCAACCTTGTATTCGTTTGCCGGGGGGGTTCGTTGTTTTGTTGGAGGAATGAATGTCTGGCTTGGCAGATCAAATCCCCAAGTCGGGCCAACATGAACGTTTTGTGGTGGTGCGTCTATTCCGTGCATCTGACCTCGGTAGGGGTATGTTTGGCTATTGCCCCAGTGGGGTAGTGACAGGGCATGTCCTAGTTCATGAATGAGAATGCCTGGCGACGTGCCTCCTCCAACTCCTGAGAATCCACCAGCCTGGCCACCAGCGGGAACTCCATAAATGTTGATATAGTAGAGGCTCAATCGATCCTTCCATCCGGCAGCTCGCTTTAATGCTCCGTTCCAGGCGAGGGCGGCTGCTTGCTCGCCATCGAAACGTTGTCCTGTTTGGTTTCGGTAGTCTGCTTCACTACTGACTCGAACGACCGGGGTTCCGACGTCCCCCCGTGCGGGAATGACGAGCTCTGGGAAGACAATGTTTGGCATTCGGCGTAAGGATAAATTGGAAACCGGCAATTTGCTCTCTAGTTCCTCGAGCCATCCATTGGGGTAGTCACCGGTCGTGTCCCTGAAATATTCGATGTCGAACATGTTCATGGTGATTTTGTTCGGTGCACCAATTTGCAGATTATCAAGACTCTGCTCCGCAGAACCTGCTTGAACTGAGACTTTCAAACCGGGGCGAATCCAGGCGGCAGGGATGGATCCGGTGAAACTGTTGTCAAAAGAATGCTGTACAATCCCTGGACCATCTGGAATGGATTCAGGAAGGACTGAAGGGCCTGTGAGAGGGATGGAGAGTGTTTGACCGTCTAATTCGAGTTTGGCGGTTACCTCAGGAGAGTTAGGGCAAGAGGGGTTGACGACGTGAACCTTCAGGAGGGTGTTTCGATCGCTGACGAGGTTGAAATTGGGGTCGTCTGGCTTTTGAAGGTGAGTTTGGGCGAAGTAGACGGCATTGATGGTGGTTTCTCCTTGTTGAGAAGCATTGGTCGCGGCAAAAACCACGGCCAAAATGGTTAAGAGAAGTGGGGAAAGTCGTTTGAAAAGTCGGAATTTCTTCTGTTTGGTCATGGGAATAGGGGTTCCTAGCTAGCAATTTAGAGTATGATCTTTAAAAAACTAGTGGAGGGCCTGTGCTCAATGAACCGGGCCCTTGTTCACATATGAAAAACTTGTGCTGAGTTTTTCTTGGAATTTTTTGAGATTTTGGGGAGCACCTAGGTGTGCAAAGATCCCTCTTTGGAGAGGCGGTGAAAGATGTGGATCTTCGTTGAAGCTTGGATGACTGAAAAAGCGGAAAGAGGTTGGTGGTATTGAGGTCGGGGCTTTACGGCAAGAAAATAAGTGCTAAATATTTAGCATATGAATGCACGGTTTCGGTTCTTTTTTTTGGCTTTTCCGATTTTTGTGGTGGGTTGTTCTCAATCCATTAACGAGTCAACGGTTCCGATCCCTGAGCGGACGCAAATTTCGAAGGAGTTGACGATTCTGGAGGTGAGGACTCAGGAGGACGGGGTCATGGTGTTGGGATTTCCGACGACGATTGTCTATCGAACGAGGGGAAAAACTGGAGAAGTGAAGATTCGGAACATAGGAGATGGTCATCAGTTATTCCGTTATGTGGGGAGTTTGAGCCACGCCGAGAAGTCAGCATTCGAGCATATTCAAAACGGAGGTGGGTATGATGGACCAACCATCACGAGGTATTTTATTAGGACGAGGGAAGGTCGGTTAGTGCAGGTGTCTGGGAGCTATCATGAGAACCGAATCCAAGTGATTTCTCAGCAGGAAGAAGACGAAATTTATCGTTTGCGAGATCACCCGGCGGTGGATTCGGATTTGATGAAAAGATCACCATTTGCCAGGTAATCGGTTTTAAATTTTAGCTCGGACGGTTTGGCCTGTTTTTGGTCGATTCCAAATCATTGAGGGCGTTTGTTCAGAAGCAGGTGGCGGGTTACCTTAGTATCTCAGAATTTTACTTTCCGTAATAAATCCAGACGTGGCCTGCCTCTTCGGTATAGATGAATTGTTCTTTTTGGTCGTGGTTTATTCCTAATCTATTTCTGACCTCGGCCAATTCCTTTGGTCTTCCTTCGTCTGGATGGGCCAATTCTTCTTCAGTTAGCTTTTGGATCTCGTGGAATAATTCGAAATTTCTTTTCAGAAGCTTCTCATGATCAGCTCTCCATTTTTCGTATGCTTTTTGGTCGATCCCTTTTTTGGGCCATTCGAAAATAGCTTTGTCTCCAAGCAAGATATCAAGTTTGCCGTCAGCATTGATATCATCGACCCAAATTCTAGAGGAATAGCTTGGTTTAGCGCTTTCGTAACTATCGAATGTTAATCTTTTGGTATGAGGTGGGACTAAGGTTTTGAATTTAGAGAGTTTGAATCGGTTGACTTTTGGATCTGGCGTTTTGTTTTCGGCCCAGAAGATCCCGCCGCTTCCTGATCCCGAAAGGAGGTCTAGATCCCCGTCACCATCGATATCAGCAAAGGTTGGATCACTATGTCTTTGTTTTAACTTCAGGATTTCATCTCCTGACCTGATCCAGGTATTTTTGGGGTTAAAGAGGCCTTTCCCTTCACCCAGGAAAACAGTGAACGAACCTTCCAGGTTCCCGGAAACAATATCGATCTTGCCGTCACCATTCCAGTCAATTGCGGTCGGGCGGGTACACGAGCTTCGATCTACATGGGTGGCTCCTGAACCAGGGTTAATGATTAATAGTTTGTTGTCCGCTCCCTTCAGTGCTTCTGGGGGGGAGAATTGTCCCTGTCCTTTCCCCCAAAGAACAAAAAAGAGTCCAGCCATGTGCTTTAGACTCATTTTCTCAAAATTCGTTTCGCTATAGCATCCCGATAGGATATCGAGTTTGCCATCTTCATTGAGGTCCACGACCTGTGGAGTTGAAGAGGTGCATCACCAAACACCGGGAATTTTGATGATCTTGTCATCAGCTTTTAGCCATTTTCCTGAAGCAAATTTGTTGCCACCAAGGTGTGGGAAGATTTGGATTTTCCCATCTTTGTATTGGCCGACAAGAAGTTCTTTTTTCCCATCGCCATCGATATCTGCAAAGCAGGGAGCGGCATATCCCGGGCTCTCGATTCTTAGTGGCTTATCGTTGATGGTGGCTTTAATCGGTGGCGCGAGTTGTATGGCCTCGAGAGTGGGCAAGCATGACAAGAGTGATAACAGGATTAGATTTTTCATCTGTAGAGGCTATGGTTAAATCATAGTAGCATAATTTTGAATGTCGAGGTGGTGGGATGGGGTTTAATTTTTTCGAGTTTGAGAACAAGAGGGAGATGCCAGTCACGGGTTGGTTTATAGATCATTCCTAAAAATCTTAGACGGTTTGGCTTGTTTTTGGTCGATTTCCGATCAACGAGAGATCAAATTTTCTCATGTTGAAAGGCCAAATTGTGGGGGTGTTGTTGTTGTCGAGTATTCTTTCTTCCTGCTGTTCTCGTCCTTATCTGGGAGGTGTGATGACTTGGCCTCGCCGGGATTACAATGTCGGGCCAGACATTGAGACGTCGGTGTCTATTCGGATCATTCAGAGAGGTATATGTCCGTCACCTGATGCTAGAAACCTCAAAGTTTTGATGCAGATCGAAGACAAAAGTTATCAAAAAATTCAGCGTTTTGAGTTTTTGGTGGTATCTGATTTTGGAGGGGTGGACGTTGAGTGGAAAACTAAGGGGGAGATTCAGTTGGCTGACGACAGGCACAGGGTCTTTGCTGTCCTTCAACGCGATGAGTCTGGGAAGTGGACAGTTCAGAAGGAAAATTTATGATGAAGCGGAAAATTGTGTAGGAATGGGATAGGATGATTTCTTGGTTATGCGATCATCTCGCAGTGGAGTCTGATTTGCCTCAAAGGTGATGGCCTATAGGAGCATGGCGACTGGAAGTCGCCGCTACGTTATTGGTATTTGGGGTCGGTGAGGGTTTTGAGGAAGGCGACTAGGGCGGCTTGGTCTTCTTTTTTGAGTTGAAGACCTTCCTTGGGGTGTTTGAGAAGGTTGGGATCAAGCGATTTGGAGCGATGCATCGGGCCGGAGTAGTGGGAGATGACTTCTTCAAGGGTTTTGAATCGGCCGTCGTGCATGTAGGGTGTGGTGTGTACTAAGTTTCTGAGACTTGGAGTGGAGAAGAGGGTTTTGGTTTCGCTTAGGGTTGGAGAGAGTCCGTTGTTGTGGAGTTGATGATCGGAAAAGTTGGCGCCACCGTGGCAGTGGAAGCAGTCGGCGCCAAATTGTCCGGAGCGTGGTTCGTATTCGGTGAAGAAGAGTTCCATGCCACGTTGTTCGATTTTGTTGAGAGTTGCTTTTCCGGACATGGCGCGGTCGAATTTGGAATCATAAGACGTGAGGGTGAGGAGGAAATTTTCGAGAGCGAGAGCGATCTTTTGAGAGGTGATGGGGCCAGGGCCAAAGGCTTTTTGGAAGTCTGGGTGGTGTGATTTTTCGAGCCGGGTGATGACTTCGGGGAGGTTGGCGTCCATTTCGCGGTGATCTTGGATGGGTTGAAGGACTTGGTGGCGGAGTGATTTGGCGCGGCCGTCCCAAAAGAAGGAGGATTTCCAGGCGAGATTGAAGAGGGGCATTGAATTGCGATCGCCGGTGCGGTTGTCGATGCCGATGGAGAGGGGGAGGCCGTCGGTGAAGGCTTTGTCATGATGATGGCAAGAGGCGCAGGAGATGGTTTGGTTTCGGGAGAGAAGAGTGGAGTGGAAGAGTTTTTTGCCGAGGTTGACGCGTTCGGTGAGGAGGGGATTGTCGCGTGGGAGATTGGGGATGGGAAAGCGGCGTGACATTTTGAATGGAAAAGGGGTGTATTTTGGGGGAAGAAAGAGGGGGG
>JAHDGN010000576.1 GCA_020627645.1 Akkermansiaceae bacterium | reverse complement strand
GCCCAAGAAATCAAAGGATGGGAAAAGCTCCTCCGCCTCGGGCGAATCACCCAGCAAGAATTCGACACCCTTGTCCAACAATCAAAAGAACGCTTCTCCAAAATGGAAGATGGATTCGGCAAAGTCACCGACCGCATGTCCAGTGCCTTGGACGACTTCATCGATAACGGCAAATTCAGCTTCAAAGAATTGGTAGACAGCATCATCCGAGACTTCGCCAAGGTGCAGATCAAACTGGCAACCAAGAACCTCTTCAGCAAACTCAGCGGGGGAGGGGGATTCTTCGGTTCCATTGCCTCCTTCTTCGGAGGAGCGAGAGCCAATGGAGGACCAGTCACCGCAGGCAAAGCCTTCCTCGTAGGAGAACGAGGACCAGAACTCTTCGCCCCCAATCAATCCGGCACCATCATCCCCAACGAAGCCCTCGGTGCTTCTAGAGGCGGCACCAAAACCGTCGTCCTCAAAGAAAACATCACCGTCAATCCCGGTGTCACCCGAGAGGAACTTCGTATCACCCTCGAAGAGGTTGAGCGTCAACGAGATGAAAAACAACGACGTCTCATCGAAACAGGGGAGGCCATTTTTGCAGGCTTCGTTGAAGCGTGAAAATTATTGATCTCCCACAAGCCGTCTTTCGAACCACCAAGCTCACCTGGACCATGGAACAAAACCATGGCTACCTTGCCAGTCCCTACACGGGAGTCGGGCAAGTGCAACGAGGGCAACTCGAACGATGGCAAGTTGCCATGACCTTCCAATCGGTCGCTCGGCGTCATTCCTTTGCCGTCGAAGAATTCTTCCTCAACCTCGAAGGCCCAGCGAACCTCTTTCGGTTCTACGATCCTTCTCGTCCTCGGCCACGGGGGCAAGTGTGGCGCAACATCACCCTCGCCAGGAACCACGAAGCCGGAGAACGAGTCCTCGAAGTCAAAGGACTGCCAGAACGACTCTTCCGTGCCTTCCTCCCAGGAGACTGGATCCAAATCGGCCATCAACTGACCAAAGTCAAAAGCTCAGTCGCCTCCGACCGCAACGGGAAAGCCTACCTCGAAATCTGGCCCAAACTCTGGGAGTCCCATGCAGCCGACGAACGTGTCAGCTACGAACGAGCTCGCGGACTCTTCCGCTTCCTCTCCGAACCTCCCTCGTGGGAAGTCACTGCGGGATCCATTCGTCCCTATTCCTTCAAGCTCACCGGAACCCAAGAAATCATCACTCGGGATCATCCCATGTTCCTCAGACCTGCCAAACATGCGTGACCTCCATCCAGACTTTGCC
>JAHDGN010000136.1:1101-7931 GCA_020627645.1 Akkermansiaceae bacterium | reverse complement strand
GGAGACCTCCCCGAGCCCAAACCTACCCACAGATTCTGCTGAAGATCCTTTTTTTTGAATAAGATCTTGGGGTTTCCGGTCGAACAGAGTGTATGAAGACTTGGATAAAATTTGTGAGTTTGGTGATGATTGGATTTCTTGGGGTGAGTTGTACGACGAGTTATGACCGCTATGGGAGAGAAGTGACATCTGTGGATCCTGCTGCAGCTGTTTTAGGTGCGGCTGTTATTGGTGCGATTGCCTATTCCGAGGGAAAAGATCGAGGAAAGAAACAAGAGAGGAAGCGTTATCACCACCGTCAATATCATGATGATGGGGGATACTTGTATCGTCGACATCGGCATTATCGGTATGAAACTCCAAGGAGGGAATGCCCGCGAGGATACCGATACTAATTCTTAGTTGAGCATTTTCTGAAGTCCCTCTTCGTTAAGAATTTCGACGGAGAGGGATTCTGCTTTGGCAAGTTTGGATCCGGCTTTTTCTCCTGCGAGAAGGTAGTCGGTTTTTGCGGAGAGGGATCCGCTGACTTTGCCGCCTTGGGATTCGATGATTTTTTTGAATTCGGGTCGAGGCGCGGAGAGGGTTCCGGTGATGACAAAGGTTTTTCCAGAGAGTGGGAGGTTAGAAGTGTCTGATGGGGGAAGGGGTGCGAAGTTGTCGGAGGTTGGGTTGATTTGGAGTTCTGATAATTTCAGGAGGACGTTTTGTCCGGTTTCCGAGGAGAAGAAGGATCTCAAATTTTGGGCAGCGACGGGGCCGAGGTTGTCGTCGATTTGATATTGGGCGAGGTGGGGGTGGTTTTCTTTTTTTCGCTTTGATTTCGAGAGTTCTTCAAAGTCAGGAAGATCTGCGAGATCTGCGATGATTTTTGATTCTGGGAGATCGGTGAGGTTTTGGTGGAGACGTGAGAGTTCTTTAGCGGCAGATTCTCCGATTTGAGGAATACCCATGGCGAAGATCCAGCTATTGAGGGGCATTTGAGTTTTGGCGTGTTCGAGTGATCCTAGGAGGGTGGTGGCTCGTTTTTCGCCAAAGCGACGTTCTTTAGAGATGGTGAGTCCGTCGGAAGATTTTGCGGGATCGAGAAGGAGGTCCCCAAGTTGTTCGAGAGTGAGGGTGAAGAGGTCTAGGGGGGAGGTGGCGAGGTTGTTTTCAACTAGTTTGATGGCGACGGATTCACCGAGGCCGTCTAGGTCGAGTGCTTTGCGGCTGGCAAAGTGGGTGATGCGGGTGACGGCTTGGGCTGGGCAGGCGAAGTTGGTGCAGCGCCAGGCGACAAATCCTTCTTCTTTTGAGATGGGGCCTCCGCAGGAAGGGCATTTGTAGTTGAGGATGGTGGGAAGGTGGTAGGGTTCGGATTCGGTCGGGCGTTTGGTGGTGATGACCTTGACGATTGAGGGGATGATTTCTCCGGCTTTTTCGACCACGACGGTGTCGCCAATGCGAACGTCCTTGCGTTCGATTTCCTCCTGGTTGTGGAGGGTTGCTCTGGAGACGGTGGTGCCAGAGACGAAAACGGGTTCGAGTTCGGCGACTGGGGTGAGGACTCCGGTGCGGCCGACTTGGATGGTGATGGCTTTGAGGAGGGTTTCTTTTTGTTCCGGGGGATATTTGAAGGCAGCGGCCCATCTGGGGGCTCGAGAGGTGGATCCGAGTTGTTGCCGTTGTGCAAAGTCGACGACTTTGATGACGGCTCCATCGGTGCCGTAGTCGAGGGAGTGGCGTGCGGAATCGAGTTCTTTGATGGCGGTGAGGAGTTCAGGGAGAGTGGAGGCTTGCCAGAGGGGAAGGTTGGGAGGGAGGTTTTGTTTTTCGAGGGTCGAACGAAAGTCGATCTCGGAGGTGAGATTGGAGTTTTCGTGGGCTCCGAGGCCATGAGCGATGAAGTCGAGGGGGCGGCTAGCGACGGCTTTGGGATCGAGGAGTTTTAGAGTTCCGGCGGTGGCGTTTCGGGGGTTGACGAAGGTATCTAATCCTTCGGCTTCTCTTTGTTGGTTGAGTTTTTGGAAGCCAGAGTTGGGCATGAAGACTTCGCCTCGGATTTCTAGGAGAGGAGGGGCATTGTTGAGAGTGAGGGGAATGCGTTGGATGGTTCGGATATTTTGAGTGATGTCGTCGCCTTTGGAACCGTCTCCTCGGGTGAGGGCGTATTCGAGGGATCCGTGGCGGTAAACGAGTGAGCAGGCAACTCCGTCGATTTTTGGCTCGATGGTGAGGGGGATGGTCTCGAGGTTTAGGTTTTTTTGGAGGCGGGCGAAGAATTCGGCGACTTCTTCTTCGGAGAAGATGTCATCGATGGAGAGCATGGGGATGAGGTGGTCCCGTTGTTGGAAGGAGTCGAGGGGGGAGCCTCCGACCCGTTGGGTGGGTGAGTTGGGGTCGTGAAGATCTGGATGTGCGGCTTCGAGTTCTTCGAGTTCGCGGAAGAGCTGGTCGTATTCGGCGTCTGAGATTTCGGGGGTAGCGTCCTGGTAATAGAGTTGGTTGTGGTGGGAGAGTTCTTTTCGGAGTTCGAGGATACGTTGTTCGAATAGCATGGATGGATTGATGTTCCAGGTTACTCGAGCATTAAGTTGGTTTTCGGGTCGGCTGACAAGTGGATGGTTGAAGTTATTTGATGAGTTGGTTGGCGGTGTAGTAGAAGGTGCGGTTGAAGAGGGGGATGTTGTCGCTTGAATTGAGGTTTTTGAGGGTGATGGAATAGACCTTTTGGGGGTCGAGTGGATCGATCGCGATGGTGAAGCTGTGTGGGTCGATCTGAGTGATCTCACTGACCTTTAGCTTCTTGGTGTTCAGACGTTTCCCTCCGTATTTGTGTGAGTCTCGGTATTCGAAGGACGTGGCGGTGATGGTCGCTTGTGAGAGGTTTTTGATGGGGAGAGTCGTCCTGAGGTGGAACCCGGTTTTGGTCAGTTTGAGGGTTTCGACATCGAAGGGTATTTTTCCGGCAAATGAGATTCGTTGGAGTCCTTCGGCTAGTTTTCCCCAGCCGCGAACGGTTTGGCCGATGTAGAGTTGTTTTCCATCGGGTGACCAGGTGAAGCGATTGTTTCCGGAGCGGAGTCCTCCTTTTTCTTTTGGTTGGTTGATGAAGTGGGTGCAGGCTCCTTGGAGTTCGCCATTGACTTCATCAAGCATGATGCGGGTGATTCGGTGTCCATTGTTATCTGCGACTAGGAGTTGACCGGGGTAGATGCCGAAATTTTTTGGTATCTCGGTGACGTCGGCGCACGAACGGTTCATGGCTTTGTGGGGGATGAGGACGGTTGCGGGAGTTCGCATTTGATCAAGTTTGTCTTGGGGGAGGTTCAGTGGATCTTGGTCTTTTGGGAACTTGGGATCCCAAACGAGGGAGCTAGGGTGGCCGTAGAAGTGGTCCTTTTTGACGAGGTAGAGTGGTGAGGTGGCGCGAAAGTCGCCTTGGTTATCTCCGCACCAGAGTCGCTTTTTTGAATCGAGGAAAATGCCGTTGTGCATTCGGAATCCTTTGGCAAATGGGGTGAGGTCTTGGGTGGTGGGGTTATAGTGCATGACCCAGCCTCGCCATTGCACGGAGGAGAAATTACGACCGCGCCGTCCGGTGGCGCTGTAGGGTTGATTTGTGTTCCAGAAGGTGGGGCCATTGTGTGAGGCGGTGCCAGCCGCGATGAAGAACCCTCCTTTACCGTCTGGGCAGAGCGCATTGGTTTCGTGGTAGTTGCCACTGAGGCCGATTTGGTTGCTTAAGTTGTTGTAGGTGTCAGCGACGCCGTCGGAATCAGAGTCGATCACTTCGGTGAGTTCGGCCATTTGCGAGACGAGGAGTTGACCGGGTTTGGGGGAGTAGATGCCACAGGCGTTATGAAATCCTGAGGCGAAGAGTTTCCATTTGAAGTTGTCTGGGGCTTTGGTTGGGGTGGTGACAAAGATGTCGTTGCGTCGGGTTGCGACGTAGAGTTGTCCGAGTTCGTCAAAACAAAGTGCTCCGATTTCGGGTGGCGTCTTTGGTGGCAGAGTAATGTCTTCAATAAGGAGGTGTCCTTTGATGAATCCGGTTAGGATGAGAGGTAGGAAGAAAAATTTCATGGGTCGTTGCGTTAGAGTGATTTAAGGTAGAGAACAAGTGAGGTGATTTCACTTTCCTGAAGTGGAAACTTTGGCATGTAGTTGGGCTGATAACCGGGGACGATTTTGGCATTTGGATGAGTGAGTGATTCTCGAAGATAAGTTTCGTCGGCGGTGATTGTGGTGTCGGAGAATTTTCGTTTTTTGCCGTGGAGTTTTTGAAGGGTTGGGCCGTGACTCTTTCCGCCATCAATGGTGTGGCACATCTGGCAGGAATATTTGAGGAAGAGTTTTTCACCGGTTTTGATCGAAATCGACTCGGAGTCCGAAGTTGTTGATTTGATTTGGTTTTTGAGGTTAGGGTTCGGAGAGATGGTGATGGAGAGATGGTTTGGGAGAGGATGATTGATGGTTGTGTGAGGTAGGTTTGCGTGTCCAAAAACGGTAGAATTCTCAGTGTGGTGAGTGATGGTGAATTTTCCGTTTTGTTTTGGTGAAGGGGTGATGGTGGTGTGAATGGTCGTGTCTTGGGACTTCCAGCGGAAAGTGGGTTGGTTATTGGTGATTGAGTAACCGAGAAATTTGGGCGATTTGATTGGTTGGGAGTTGAGTGTCAGGGGGTGATTTCCTTTGGCCATATAGGTCATGGTTCCGGTGAGGCTGGGAAGGTAACCGAAACCGGTTCGATTGCCCTGATCGGATGTTCCCCAATAGGGGTGCATGTCTAGAAAGCCATCGCTCCAGGTGTAGAGGAGGCGGCATTCGGTGGTGTCCCAGGCGTATGAGAAACCTTTGCCATGATTGACGGCGATTGCGGCAGGAATGCCGTTGATGGGGAAGTAGGTTCCGGGGACATCGCGACCGACGGCGGGAGAGTATTTCGGGCTGGGGCCAGCATGGTGGTGGTTGGCAAGGACTTGCTGATCTAAACCTGGATCGGGCAGATATGTTCTCAGGATGAGTGGTTTTTGTGGGGTGCCGAGTGGGTTGTTATTGTAGGTCACGCTGGAGATCCTCCCTTCGGGGTGGGGAGTGATTTTGCTGCCGGTTTGGGATTTGCTTTTTTGAATGGCCTTTTGAAGGTCTTTTTTCATGACCTGGAGTGATCTGGCGTGGTGAGTCTTGATGGAGATTGGACTGCGCCAAGAGGCTTCGATCGAGATGAGGCCTTTGTATCCTGAGGCAACGAGAGCGTCCCAGTAAGCGGAGAGGTCTTGGTTGTTGATTCCTGGAGGGGTGCGGCCCTTCTGTTCGGCTAGGTGGATGTGTTTGATGTGTTTGGCGAATTTGCGAATGTTATCAGCTTCGTCATTGTTGTTCATCATGTGCCAGAAGTCGGCGGTGATGCCGAGCGTCTGGGGAGCGTTGATTTCTTCACACATTGCCGCTGCTGAGGCGAGGGTGGGCATGAGATTATCTTTCGTAAGAGGTTCGAGACAGATCACGAGACCCCTTTTTTGGGCTTCGGGGACAATGAGTTTGAGGAAGGTGACGAATTCTCGGCGAGCGGTTTGGAGATCATAATGATCGGGTGGGGTTCGGGAACCCTGTGAGCCGAAGACGATTTTTTTCACTCCTAGTTTTTTCGCGCGCTCAAAGACGGTGGTGGCGTATTTGAGTCCTGACGAATGATCTTTTTTAGGTCCGACGAGAGGGATGCTGATGAAGGAATTGGTGACAGGGATTTGGTATTGCTTCTTGAGGTGGCTTTTGAGGTGGGAAGCAAATGCCTGATCGTTGAGATTGGGCTTTGTTAGGAGTTTTGTGGATGCTTCAACATAGTGGAATCCAGAGGCTTTGATGGTGGGGTAGATTTCAGGTTTCCCACAAATGCCAAACTGAAAATCGTCAATGGAGGTATGGGTGGCTGAGCTTATTGACAGAGTCACTGTCAGAATGGCGAGTAGTCGATTGATTGTAGGATTCATGAGAGATCAAAGTTTGGCTCATTTAGGCCAAGTTTTGATCATACGTGAGTGTGAGAGCGTGGTCTTTCTGAATTTAAATGCAATCTTCAGGCGAGGACTTCGTTGATGACTCGGCAGGGTGAGACGCCGGTCAGTTTGAAGTCGAGGCCTTGGGATTTGTAGGTAAGTTTATGGTGATCGATTCCGAGGAGGTGGAGCATGGTGGCGTGAAGGTCATGAACCGAGATTGGGTTTTCGGCGATGCCGTAGCCGAGTTCGTCGGTTTGGCCGATAGTGGTTCCTGGCTTGATTCCTCCGCCACAGAGGAAGATGGAAAAGGCGTTGATGTGGTGATCGCGTCCGCTGCCTTGGGCCATTGGGGTTCGGCCGAATTCGCCGCCCCAGATGATGAGGGTTTCGTCGAGGAGTCCTCGTTGTTCGAGGTCTGAGATGAGGGCCCAGGTTCCCTGATCAACTAGTTTCGCGGTGTTCGCGGTTCCTTTTTTGACTGCTCCGTGGTGATCCCATCCGCGGTGATAGAGTTGGATGAAACGCACGCCATTTTCGGCGAGACGGCGGGCAAGGAGGCAGTTGGAGGCAAAAGACCCGTCACCGGGGGTGCAACCATACATGTCGAGGGTGGCTTTTGATTCGCCAGAGACATCGGTTAGTTGAGGAACGGCGGCCTGCATACGAAATCCGAGCTCATATTGTTCGATCCGTGTGGCGAGGTCGGGGTGGGGGGCGTTTTGGTTTTGGAGAGAATTGAGTTGGTTGATGGTGCTGATGAGGTCACTTTGGGCGCTTCGGGTAACACCAGCTGGGTTGCTAACGTAGTGAACGGGTGAGCCGGCAGATTGGAATTCGACTCCCTTG
>JAHDGN010000136.1:0-1091 GCA_020627645.1 Akkermansiaceae bacterium | reverse complement strand
GGAGGTGTCCGGGCAGGAAGCCGCTGCTCCATTGGCGGGCAGCGATGGGCTGTGACTGTCCACCACCAACGGAGGTGAGTACGACATATCCGGGGAGGTTTTGGCTCATACTTCCGAGGCCATAGAGGACCCAGGATCCCATGGATGGGCGGCCTGGGATGATGGACCCGGTATTCATGAAGGTGTGAGCAGGATCGTGATTGATTTGCTCGGTGTGCATTGAGCGGATGACTGCAATTTTGTCGGCGTGTTTGGCGATATTTGGAAAAATTTCTGAGATTTCGATTTGTGATTTTCCGTGTTTAGAAAAGTTCCACTGTGGGCCCATGCATTTGAGGGCGGATCCTTGAAGCTGGGCGAGTTGTTGTCCTTTGGTGTAGGCCTCGGGCATAGGCTGTCCGTGGAGTTTTGCGAGTTCGGGTTTGTAATCGAATGATTCTAGGTGGGAGGGTCCGCCTGCCATGCAGAGGTGGATGACGCGTTTGATTTTCGGGGAATAGCCTGGGAGTTGAAGGTGCTGATCACCTGCCATGAGTTTGGCGAGGGCAGTTGAGCCCAGGCCAGCGAGTCCATGTCCGAGAAAGGTGCGGCGGTTGTGGTGAAGCATTTTATTGATCGGTTTTTGAGTTGATGGAGGTGGAGGATATTCGGCGTTGGCTGTTGGCGGTTAGCTATTGGCTTTTAGAGGAGCTGCCGCTCCGATGAAGGGTGGAGTTTTAGGGAGGGAGGAGGTGATTTGAAGTTTTGTGAATATGGTTATTAGTAGCGGGTGATTGTTTCGTGGAGGTTGAGGATGGCTCGGGTGAGTGAGGTTGTGGCTGCGAGTTTTGCTGGGGGGAGGTCTTTGTTCGGTTGTGAATGTCCGACGGTCAGGAATTTCTGGGCTTGGTCTGGGTGTTCCTGGAAGCGTTTTGATTCTTTTTCGAAGAAGGTTTGGAGGATTTGTTTCTCTTGGTTTGTTGGGGTCCGAGAGAGGCAGTGTTGGAAGGCTCGAGTGATGAGGTCGTTGTTTGATTCTTGAGTGAGGAGTTGGGTTGCTAGTTGGCGAGCAGCTTCGGTAAAGGTAGGGTCATTAAGGAGGGTGAGGGCTT
>JAHDGN010000135.1 GCA_020627645.1 Akkermansiaceae bacterium | reverse complement strand
AATCCCACATCATCCCAGCTCTAGTTCATCACCATCACTCTCACCAGCTCCCTCCAGGGACACCCTTGGAGCGCCCAGCTCCTCATTCCTGTCACCGGCTTTTTGGCCATCATCTTCCTCGCAACACAGTTTACCCACTTCCCTCCCCAAATTTTTTCTCGGATCCCTTGCTGGCGCCACCTTCTTCTTCCTGATCACCAACACCCTAAGCTGGTTCACCGATCCTGGATATACCATCAAATCTCTCACAACATGGTGGCAGGCCCTCACCGTCGGACTTCCTGGCTACATTCCCACCTGGACCTTCTTTCGGAACCAACTCCTTTCACAAGCGCTCTTCACCGGAATTTTCCTCTTCGCCTACCATCAAATCACCATCTTCCAAAGAACTCCCAAAAGCGTTAAAGCCTAATACCACTTCTAGAAGTGCAGTAAAGTCACCTGCGCCTCCATAACATCCCCAACTCTCTTCCATCACCCAACCTAGAACGAAAAGTCTTCTCTGGTTGGCCAGACCACACCAACTCAAATTCCCGATTAAAAAAAACCTTCAACTCGCTCAACTCGACTCCATGCGGAGGCCCCTCCTGCCCCTCAAGATCAGGATCTAAAAAGAAAATCCCCATCAAATACCCCCCCTCAACAATCAACTCACTCATTTTTTGAGCATACTCCGACCGCCTCTCAGGCGAAATTGCACAAAAACAGGTATGCTCCAAAACCAAATCATACTCCCCACTCCACTCAAACAAATCTCCCAAACGCCAATGAACCCGATCACTCCCATAAAGCTCTTCCGCCCGACAAATAGCTGTCTCCGCCAAGTCCAACCCCTCAATCACTCCTTCCCCAAAAAATTCAGACAACAACACCGCATCGTGACCAAACCCACACCCCGGGACTAGAATACGTTCAGCACCTTTAACCAAATCAACAAACCGAGCGAATAACCCCTCAAACTCTGGGTGAGGCCTCCCCCTCTCCCACGGAGTATCCCTCTCCTGATACCTCAAATTCCAATCAACATCCTTCACTGCCTCTGACTAAACCACACCACAAATTCCTCACAACAAAAAGAGCCGAAGCACGGGTCAGCTCGAAAAATGATAAACCTACCTCAAAAACTTTTCCCACTCTACCCAACAACTAGACAAGCAATCGCTATAACAAATAACTCAGCAGATGGTTTCTAGGTTTATTGGATTGGATGGAAGCCCTAATGCACCTTCCCTCGACGGCGCAACTTCCGATATTCGTCAATCCCATCTACAATCCCCTTAGCCAAACCCTCCCGATAGCGCCCCTCCTTCGTGCGACCTCGCTCACGAGAGTTCGAAACAAATCCACCCTCAACCAAAATTGACGGATTTCTCGACTTACGAATCACATAATACCTCGCATATTTCGCCCCTCGATTCACAGCTTTGACTCGCTTCAACATCCCTCGCTGAACCGCTTGGGCCAGAGGCTTAGACCTAGAATTGCAGTAAAAGGTCTCCAATCCCGAAACACTTTTCTTCCAGGTGAAATTATAATGGATACTCACAAAAATTGAATTCGGATAACGATTCCCAATTTTCACCCGACTCGGCAAAGACACGAACTGATCACTACGGCGAGTCATCACCGTTCGATACCCCTTTGCCTTCAATTTTTTCTCAACCCTCAAAGCCGTATCCAGCGCCAACCACTTTTCATAAACCTTCCCATAACTTCCACCTCGATCTCTTCCCCCATGGCCAGCATCAATCACCACCGTCCGGAACGAAGCAACAGCCTCCGACGAAATCAGAACGATCAAAAATAAAGTAACAAAAAAAGATTTCATGAAAATATTACTGATCTGCTAATATTTATAAAATTTTTAAAATAAGGCAAGATTTTTTGTAAATTACCCCAAAACTATTCAGGGCGCTCACTAGCCCCCCGAACCCTAGGCAATTTTGCCACCTTCGCCTTCTCCTTCTCCGGATCATAAGGCAATGCACCAGCCACCTTCACCTTGCCGTCGGTAAATGTAACCAAACGAGCCGCCCCCGTCCTAACCCTCTTAAAATACTTCACCTTCCCTAAAACTCCACTAGGAGAAATCGACACGTGAACGTAAATCTGAGGTTTAGCGAGATAAAGAACATGCAGATGATTCTGTCGATCAATCGCCTGCTGAGGGCGCACGAAAGGCAAGTACTCGCTCAACCGAGTTGTCGAAAGTGCCCTCCCAGTTCCCATATCCATCACCTGTGAATAAATCGAAATCTTCTTCCCGTCATTGAACGTCAACACCCGATACTCCCGCTTTGGCACAGGGGATTTCGGCACTCCAAAAGACTGCTGAAACATCACGCTCCCATTCCCCACCGTCACATGTCCCGAATTCGAAACAAAACCCGAATCCTCTACTCCCGGCTGTCGAACATGAGCCGTAAACGCGTAATTCCCCACCTTCGACAAATCAAACATTGATCCCAAATTCACCCTCCGAGCAACACTCTGGCCAGCCGGAATGACCGCCTTCCGGAAAACCTTCCTCGTCATTTTCACCATCTCCTCCCCTCTCGTATTCCTCATCGAAAAATCTAACCAACTATGCGCCAAACGCCCCTCCGTACGACTCACAAAACTCAAAGGGCGCCCACTACGATTCGTAATCGTCACCACCGCCATCACCGGCTCATGCTTCAAATACTGATCCCTGATCGGTTTCACTTGAACACTCAGCTGAGCCCACGCACAGGGAGCTCCCAACACCATTCCAAAAAAATAAATAAAAAATTTCATCGTCGCAGGTGGCCCTAGCGAAGCGGTTTCCATACCACAGGAAAAGGAAAAAATATTCACCTCCAACAAGAGCCACCCAATAAAACCGATCCTACAAAACTAAATGAATCAAATTTGCGGTGAACGAACACAGGAAAGAATAAGAGCCATTTCAGCAAAGCAAACTTGCCCGAGGCACCCCAAACTCCAAAAATCGGCGAATCTTTATCAAAAACTCGCAAATCACGCCGTCACCACCCTCAAAAACCTCGCCGACGGCAAAGAGATCCTGACCAACTCTGTCGCACCCTCAACATCCAAAACCAACATTCCAGCCTGCAAATCCCTCTCAGTCAGCAAAAACCTAGTCCCCGGAAGCAACCTCTGCCCAGACAACCACTGCAAAAAAGAGGGCTCATCCTCGCAAACACTCTTCACAACATACTCCCCAACACCACAATCAGCCAAGACCGCAGCCCCATCAACAACCATCTGACCATCTGGACCCGGAATCGGAGCCCCATGAGGATCATACGTCGGGTGATCCAGCATCTCATCCATCCGATCCAATAACCGATCAGACACCACATGCTCCAACACCTCCGCATCCTCATGAACCTCAGCCCAATCCAGCTTCATCACCTCAACCAAAAACGTTTCCACTAGCCGATGCCTCCTCAAAACCTTTAATGCTGCTCTCGCCCCTTCATCATTCAACCTCACCCCCCGCCTAGGAACATAGACAACTAACCCCTGCTTCTTCATCTGATTCATCATCGTTGTCGCCGTCCCCGGAGCCACCGACAACTTCTCCGCAACCGCACCAACCGAAACCAACTCATTCCTCCCTAGAGACTCCTGAAAAGACCAAATCGCCTTCAGATAATTTTCTACCGTGCTCGTCGGCATACCTCGCAAACTAGAGCCCCATAACACTTTGGCCAGGGCAAAACAAACGGCCCTAGCATCAATATCGACACCAGGACCGTTCAGTTAAGTTTTTTATCTAAAAACCAAAAAGAACCTTAGAGGGAGTTCTTGAGTGTTGAGGAAGGCTTGAAACCAACTGACTTAGAAGCAGCAATCTTCATCGACTCTCCAGTCTTCGGGTTGCGCCCCATCCGAGCAGCACGCTTCTTCACCTCAAAAGTACCGAATCCAATGATCTGCACCTTCTTGTCTTTTTTCACACCCTTAGCAATGCAATCAAGCACAGCTGCAACCGCATCCTCAGCAGAACGCTTAGTAGCTTCCTTCCCGAGGGCTTTCTGGACAGATTCAATAAGTTCACCTTTGTTCATAGCAGCGCAATCATCCCAAGCAGATTTAGTTTGTAAAGCTAAAATAACGCCCAAAGCCCCATTTTATAAGGGTTGACGCGCCCCTGAATTTTATGATGAACCGCAAACCCCTGCCAATTCAGGATTTTTTTCTGTTAGGAATCCCACTCCTTTAAGTACGAATCTTATAGTATAAAACTCCTAAACCTCCCATCCCATCTTGAAACTTGAATCTTTCAGGCTAAAACCTGAGTCTATTCCCATGTCCAGCCAACTAGGCCAACTTTTCCGCATCTCCACTTTCGGTGAATCCCATGGAGGAGGCGTCGGTGTTGTCATTGACGGCTGCCCACCTCTAATCCCCCTAAACGAATCGGATATTCAAAAAGAACTCGACCGGAGACGCCCCGGACAATCGGAAGTCACAACACCCCGCAACGAAGCTGACACCTGTGAGATTCTTTCCGGCACTTTTGAAGGACAAACACTAGGCTCTCCCATCGCCATCCTCGTTCGCAATAAAGACCACCGTCCTGAGGCCTACTCAGAAATGGCCGAAAAATACCGACCATCACATGCCGACTACACCTACGATGCCAAATACGGTACCCGCAACTGGCAAGGTGGCGGACGTTCCTCAGCTCGCGAAACCATTGGGCGCGTTGCCGCAGCAGCAATCGCCAAAAAAGTCCTAAAACACCTGGCCCCCGATCTCGAAACCCTCGCATGGGTCAAATCCATCCAAGAAATCAACGCAGACGTTAACCCGCTGACCATCACATCCAAAGATATTGAATCTAATATCGTGCGGACCGGCGACCCTCAAGTCGTCGATACAATGATCACCAGGATCAAAGACATCCGCTCTCAGGGGAACTCCATCGGAGGCACCATCGAATGCGTCGTACGCGGCTGCCCCACCGGAATAGGAGAACCGGTCTTCGATCGACTCGAGGCAGACCTAGCCAAAGCGATGCTATCCCTACCCGCTACCAAAGGGTTCGAAATCGGATCTGGATTTTCAGGAACCCTCCTCACCGGCGCCGAACACAATGACCACTTCTACATGGAAGGAGCCAAAGTCCGCACTCGCACCAATCATTCTGGAGGCGTCCAAGGAGGCATTTCCAATGGAGAACCCATTCTTTTCAGAATCGCCTTCAAACCCACCGCCACCATCATGAGCTCCCAACCCACCATCTCCAAAGACCACCAAGAAACCGAACTCAAAGGCCGTGGTCGCCACGACGCCTGCGTCCTGCCACGAGCCGTCCCCATGGTCGAAGCCATGACAAACCTCACCCTGTGTGATCATCTCCTCCGACACAGAGCGCTAACCGGACAATAGAGCCACCAAAATCTCATCCTTCCACTCCCACACCACCCGTGGCACATTTCAGCCATGGAATGGATACAAAACCTCCCTCCCTCAACCCTCCTTATCATCGGAATCATCGCTTTCGCCATCCTAGGCTTTCTTAAAAATTTCGTCTCCTTCTTCTTCAACCTAATTGCCCTCGCCGTCGGAGCCCTTGCTGGGCTCTGGACCTATAACAACGGGATCCCACTTGCCCTCAAAATCACAGACAACCCCGCCCCATGGATGCCCGCGGCAATCGGCATCACCACTTTCGCCCTCACCCTCGCCATCATTCGCAAGATCCTCAGCTTCCTTTCAGGGAACAGTAATGAAGGCTCCCAAGCCAAAACCGGAGGCTTCGGACTTCCAGGCGGCGTCTTCGGACTACTGCTCGGACTGGGGATCGCCTACTTCATGCTCACCGGCGTGCGACGAGCAGGAACCCTCGCCGAACTAGATCGCATCCAAGATTATCTTTCAGGCAAATCAGAAACCTCTAAAAGCGCTCCAATCTTTTCCAAACTCAAAACCTGGCTCGACTCCTCATCCATCGGCAAATGGCACCAAAAAATAGACTTCCTCAACGACCCCCAAAAAACCGAGGATGCCAAAATTTCTCTCATCAGCGGAAATGAACAGAAAATCCAGGAGATGATCCCCGAAGCACAACAACTCGACATCATCTACGAAGCCCTCCCCGTTGACCCAGCCATCCAACAATCAGCCCAGAAACGTGACTTTTCTTCCATCCTCAACAACCCCCAACTCCGCGAACAAGCGAGCAAACATGGCAAGTCTCTTCTGCCCCTCCTCGAAAAAGCTCTTGGATTATAAGAAGCACCTCCGGCGGGACTCGAACCCGCACGTCCTAGGGACAATGGATTTTAAATTCAAAAATGATCCTCGCAGACATCCGTTTTCCTTTTAGATATAGGAAATAAACTGCATTCCACCTCCCCATATTTTGACCACTTAGGCCCTCCTTTCACTCTCCGGTGGTCACTCGGGTGGTCATTTTCCTCCCCCATCAAACCACTGCCTCCGGCACCGTCAGATTCCCCAAATTCGCAAAGGCATTCGTCCCTTGTGAAAAAGCCATACGAATCCTCCCCGCTCATCAAAATCCTGCCCTGGTTTGTCAACCACAACAACTTATGCACCGTTGGTGAACTTCTCAGGCTTACCCCCTATCTTTATCTATAGCCTGACCCAACCCAGCGACCTATTGGAACCGGGACAGCCTCTAAATAGATTCTAATGAAGATATCTGTATGTCATTGCCGCCCCCTAAAACGACCAAATGATTAGGTTCAACCTCCTTCCAAAAACATGTATTGTTGTCCAAGGGTTCAGACGAGACTATCGCGGCTCGACATGTTCTTGAGGAATTCTCAATGAATTTTAAATCACTCTTTTCTAAAACCACCTCACCATGCCCCAAATACAGCGAAGATGGTTTTTCTTCTGAATTAGAAGCGCACCTGGACACCAAAGTCACTCTGCCATCTGATAGAGCAAGATTTAGGAATGCTGGAGAATCAACCTTATGCCGCCTCCTCAAATATTCGATACGGTTAATAGTTTCCAAAAAAGACTCTTTAACAACGTTCGGAGGAACTTCCTTTCTAAAATTTACTGTGTCCATAAAGAGTGCAAACATGTGCTCGGAATCTGTGTTACCTTGAATCATGTGAAATGCCTCCTCCGACAACATTTGCAAAAGATCACGCCTGATTTGCCTGAAACCACCAAGTCTACCATTATGCATCCAGAGATAAGGGCCGTAGCTATATGGATGGCAATTTGACTGACTAACGGGCATACCAAAAGAAGCATCTCTTACATGGGCAAAATAATGAGCAGTCTTTATCTTGCTCGCTATTGTCCGCAAATTTTCATTGCTCCAAGCAGGTTCAATACTTCTAAAAACTGCAGGTTCGCTATCATGTTCTGGATACCAACCTAAACCGAAACCATCACCATTGACCGGCTTCTTCCGATAAGAAGCAGAGTAACTTTGACGCACTAACGAATTCTCAGCTTGATAGACTAGAGGTGACATTAGACTAGGTGTTCCCCTGTAGACTATGAATCGACACATACACTTTTAAAATTCAACAACATCCCCTCACTACCCGCTAGGAGCGCCCTTCTTGTGAGGGAACAAGCCTAACCTAATTTTAAGATAATGAAAAACCTCTGCTGGAATATCAACCTCACAGCAGGCTTCCAGCCCCTCAAACCCTGGAGACGAATTGACCTCACATACCTTAAAGTGATCTCCATCAAAAAGGAGATCAACACCTGCTACATCCAACCCCAAAATCCTTGAAGCCTCCGCTGCCATCCACTCAATTTCAGGAGTGATAGGAATTGATTTAACCTGGCCTCCAGAAGAAAAGTTGGCCTTAAAATCGGCGTTCGATGAATTCCGTTCCATTGCAGCAAGCGCCCTACCACCAAGGGTAAAAACCCTAATATCACGACCAAAACTAGTGCGCTGTCATGACTTAGATTTCGGGTAGAGTGATTTCAGTTTTACTCTG
>JAHDGN010000134.1 GCA_020627645.1 Akkermansiaceae bacterium | reverse complement strand
GTGGTTACGAAAAGAGCTATGGGTAGTTGAAATTCCTTGAGTTAACTAAGGGGTGTTTAGGTAGTGTAAACAAAAATTGGTTGCGTGAGGGGAGGGAGTGGGTCTAAATTGTAATGAGGTTCTGTTTGTTGAACCTGATAATTACACCCCACCCCATTTATGAAAAAGCACCTCGGAAGGATCGTGCCGGTCCTTGCTCTCTTGTTTGCTCAGGCACTTGTTTGTCATGGTCAGTTGGACCGTATCCACTGGTTGCCGCCGGTGATGACGGATACAACAAATGTCTCTGCTGGTAATGCTGACAACCACTATGTCGTTATCACAACGCCGAGTACCTCTGCGGTTCCGTTCACGATCAAAGATGGTACAGGCACCATTATTCAGTCAGGGACGGTGTCCAATGCGTCGCCAGTTAATTTTCAGATCGCAAACAATGTTGGAAACAACGTTGTTCCGACAGTTGCCGGGACTTCAGACCATCATGTGGGGATTGAGCAGATTAATCAGGTTACGACTGAAGGGATCGTCGTGGAAGCTGATGAGCCTGTTTATGTGAATATTCGACAGAGATCGGGGTCGCAGGGGGCGTCGATGACATCGAAGGGGTGTGCGGCAATCGGAACGGAGTTTCGAGTTGGGACCATGCGTGCCAGATTGGGCACCAGCCAAAGTTATCGGAATGATTTTTTTTCCATTATGGCAACGGAAGACAACACCGTTGTCACGATCGATGAGATCAAACCGGGAATGATCTTTACCGGCCGCACGGATACTTCGCCTATCACGGTGACTTTGCAGAAGTGGGAGTCCTACACGGTGGCCATTAATCACCCGGATTACCCGGGAACTGCTGATGTCAATGATATCGATGGAACTAGAGTGACTTCGACAAAGCCGGTGACGATGGTATCGGGATCATACCTAGGGAGTCCTTTGTCGACTAATGCGCGTGATGCTGGGTTTGATCAGCCTGGCCCGGTGGCAAGAGCTGGCACACAGTATGTTCTTTTAAAGGGGGCTGGAGCATCAACGAGCATCTTGGAATCTCCACAGGTTATTGCGACTAAACCGAATACAAATGTCTTTATCAATGGTGCTTTAACTCCGGTGAACCCTACGCCATTGCAGCCTGGAGATTATCTTTATCTGGACAATCAATGGTCAGCTAATGGGACCATGTATATCACATCCAACGAACCGGTTGTTGTTCATCAAACAACAGGAGGGTCGAATAGCTCGGCGACGCCAGGGTTTAGCTATATTCCTCCCTTGAATCTCAGTGTGACTGGGGTGGTTGACAATATTGCTGATGTTAATCAAATCGGTCCGGCAACTCTTCGGGTTGTCACAACAACAGGGGCGACGGTTTCGGTTAATGGGGGAGCGCCTTTGACAGGGGCGTTGGCTATTGCGGGAACTACAGACTTTGTCGCTTATACGGTGCCGAATGTGACTGGTGATATTGCGGTGAATTCGACAGGCCCGGTTGCGGTCAGTGTTTTAAATTTTCAAAATCCTGTCGGTGCGGCGGGGTACTTTTCTGGTTTTCCGGCTTTTTCTGCTCAGATTGAAGTGGTTTCTACTGAAGATTGTTTACCGGGTCTGGAGTTGAGGGCGGTTGATCCTTCAGGAGCGCTGATTTTGCAGTTTGAATGGTTCAATGGTGATGGAACTCCAACAGGGGTGACTGGCCCTAACTTTACGCCAACAGCACCGGGGGATTATTTTGTGAGATCGTTTTTGGCACCGAATGCACCGTGTACGGTTGAAGATTCTGCGATGTTTACGGTTGAAAATTGTCCGGTTTCGGATGTTTCGATTGAGAAATCAATTCCTCAGGACCCAGTGGGTCCTGGAAGTGTGGTGACTGTGTCATTGACTGTCACGAATGGTGGACCTGATGCGGCCGAGAATGTTGTGATCGAAGACATCGTTCCGGATGGTTATACTTATGTTGCGGGATCGATTATGGGGGGAGATGTGAATTCGGACGCTTCTCCGGCCGGGTCTGGATTGAGGTGGCTGTTCAATTCTTTGGCTAGTGGAGATAGTGAGACTGTTACTTTTCAGGCGACGATTAATGCTTCGGGGGCAACCCTGAACACGGCGACAGTGACTCATGATTCTATCGATGAGGACCTGACGAATAATGAGGACACGGCGGATATCGTGCCTGCTGTTCCAGGCATGGATGCGACCAAGTCTTTGGATTCATTGATTGATAACATGGATGGAACATTTACCGCGAGTTTCACGGTGAGAGTTACAAACACGGGAAATGAGCCTATTGCTGGCCTGCAAATCGCTGATCCTTTGGCGACATTTCCAAACGATTTTCCATCCGGTTCAGTCGGTTCGGTGACTGGAGGAGATTTGACGACGGGGCCCTATAATGGATCGACTAATCCGAGTATTTTGACAGGTGCCGATGTGTTGGCAGTGATGTCGACACGCTTTGTGAGTTTTTCTGTGACCTTTACGCCGGATAATACCGCTCCGTATTGTAATACAGCTGTGATCACAGGGACGGGGCAGCTCTCTGGTGACTTGCTCAATATTGACTCGGATGATCCCGCAACGCCAGCTGTTGATGATTGCACACAGGTGATTCCCGAACTTAAACCGGGGGTGACGTTGGATAAGGCCTTTCAGTCAACAATGGATAATGGAGATGGGAGCTTTACCTCTACCTTTACGGTTACGATCGAGAATACCGGAAATGAAGTTTTGACTGGAGTTGCTCTGACCGAAGATCTGGGAGACTTTCCGCCTGGAGCAACATTTACGACATCAGCTGTCCCAGCAACTTTGGCGGTGGGTCAAGTTGAGGTTATCACAGTCAACGTCACTTATATTCCTAACTCTGTGGGTCCCTATGTCAATGTGGCGACGGTTGATGGGGATGGCCAATTATCTGGTGAATCAGTCAATGCTGGTGACAAAGAACCAGTGACCCCTCCTCTGAAGCCATCGGTTGATATCGACAAGGTGCTGACTTCATTGGTGGACAACGGAGGTGGTCAGTTTACAGCTGCGTTTGATATTGTGGTGACCAATGATGGGAACGAACCATTGGTGGGGTTGACGGTCGCTGACAGTTTGGCCGGATTTCCGGCAGGAGCGACGATTACGGGAACCTTGCCTAGTGGGGTCAATTTAGGGGTGGGTGACAGTATCACCGTCCCCGTTACAGTGGTCTTTAATTTGGATAGTAATGTTCCTTATTCGAACTCCGCTACGGTCAAGGCTGGAGGAGAATATACCGGTGACACGGTTGGAGATACAGATGTTGAGCCGGTGGAGCCAACCATCGTACCAGCGATTGATGTTGTTAAAACAGCTGGGGTTACGACTTCCAATCCGGATGGAAGTTTTACGACGACATTTTCCATTACAGCGACCAACATTGGGAATGAACCTTTGAGTGGAGTCAACATTACGGATGATTTGAGTGGTTTTCCGCCTGGGGCGACCATCGCGGGAACGTTGACCACAGGAGCTTCTTTGCCAATTGGAGGAGATGTTACGGACAATATTTCGATTACCTATACGCCGAACGGGCCTGGCCCTTTTACTAATACGGCCTTAGCAGCGGGGACGGGGGATTTTTCAAGTCAGTCTGCCAATGATACCTCGGCCGCGGTTCCGGTGACGCCGCCCTTTGATGCTGCTGTTTCTGTCGCTAAAGTTTTGGATGGTATCTCCGATAATATGGATGGGACGTTCACGGCGACCTTCACTTTGACTGCGACCAATACTGGCAATGAGCCATTGAGCAATTTACAGATTACCGATTCTCTCAGTGGTTTCCCAAGTGGTTCCACGGGAACTTCCTCTTTGAATGCGGGCTATAATGGAGTTGGAAATATCAACACGTTACCCGGAAGTGGCACATTGCCAGTGGGAGGGTCTCAGTCGGTTGTGGTGACGGCCCAATTTACTCCGGATGGAAACCAACCTTATTTCAACTCGGCGGATGTCACTGCCGCTGGAAGTTTTACGGGGGACCCTGAAAGTGCGACTTCAAATGAAGTCGAAGTTAACCCTCCGTTAGATCCGGAAATTTCGTTGACCAAGAGTTTGGGGATGGTGACCTCCAATGGAAATGGAAGCTTTACAGTAGTTTTTGATATTACCGCAACGAACGAAGGGAATGAACCTTTGGAGTCGGTGCAAATTTCCGACCCTTTGGGATCGTTTCCTGGGGCAACGGGGATCTCGGTTTCGTCGACAGATTTTTCAGCTGTCTATAACCCGACTTTTGGAACTTTGTTAGCTGGAACTGACTCTTTGGGGATCGGGGCTACTGGGACAGTCACTTTGGAGTTTACCTTTACGCCGGATTCGGCGGGACCCTTCAATAACCAAGCGACTACGACATCAACTGGATTTGCATCTGGAGATCCTGGAACTGCGGCTTCTAATATTGTTCCGGTCATACCGCCGTTTGCGCCGGAGTTGTCAGTCACTAAAACACTGCAAAGTGTGACAAGTAATGGGGGAGGTTCGTTCACTGCGGTTTTTCAAGTTGAAGCAGAGAATACAGGAAATGAGCCGCTAACAGGGGTCACTTTGGTGGATGATCTTTCGGGTTTTCCAGTGGGGGCCACAGTCACTGGTGCGTTACCAAGTGGAGTCAGCCTGGCGGTTGGAGAGACCGCGACTGCGACGGTTACCGTCGTTTTCACGGCCGATGGTTCTTCACCGTATACGAATACGGTCAATGGTGTTTCTCAGGGTGAGTATTCTACGACCTCGGCTCCGGGAAGTGGCTCTGATGATGTGACACCTCCATTTGATCCTCAGATTGAAATTACCAAAGATGTTCGAACCGTGACAGTGGCTCCAGGTAATTTAGTTACCAGTGTGATTGATATTTTGGTGACAAATACCGGAAACGAGCCTCTGACTAACATTTCGATTATTGATGATTTGCAGGCAGCGCCGAATAATTATCCAGCGGCGTCTGGAGCTATTGCTTCAATTGTTGCTCCAGATGCAACGCACAATGCGAGTTTCACAGGTCAGGCACCAAATACCGAGATGTTGGCTCCGGGGCAAACATTGGCGATTGGAGAATCCAAATTGATCACGATCGAAATTGTTTTCACAGGTGTTGAAGGGCAGACCGTCTATTTGAATCAGGCGACGTCAAGTGGAATTGGGGAGTATAGCGCTGGAGTTGAAACCGAAGTTTCCGATAACCCGGATACTCCAGGAGCCGACAATGATCCAACCAATAGTACTCCGCCCTTTGAGCCTGAGTTGGAAATTACTAAGGCACTCAGCGGAGTAACGACGGCTGCCGATGGGACAGTGACGGCCTCGTTTACGTTGACGATTGAAAATCTAGGGAGCGAGGTGGTCGATGATATTCAGATCACTGAAGATCTGGCCGGTTTTCCTGCTGGAGCCACTATCCACATCAACTGATTTTACAGTCTCCAGGGAACGATTTGTTAGCTGGAACTGATTCACTGAATCTAGGAGCCACCGGTGTGGTGTCGGTCGATGTGGTTTTCACGCCGACAGGGCCAGGTCCATATACGAACCAAGCATCAGTTTCGGGTGAAGGTAGTGTGACGACTCAGCCAGATTTTGATGACTCAAATATCGTTGAAATCACTCCAACTTTCACTCCAATGCTAAGCTTGGAAAAGGTTTTGGTTGATGTTGTCGACAATAACAATGGTTCATTCACTTCTAATTTCACTCTAACCATTGAGAATACTGGAAATGAGCCTTTAGAGAATGTGCAAATTTCAGATCCCCTCATCAATTTTCCAGCTGGTACGACTTTTATCGCAAGCACCAGTGATTTTACTTTGGGTATGGCGGGAAGTTCTGATTTGTTAGCAGGAACTGACACTCTGGCGATTGGTGCTTCTGGTTCAGTTGACTTGGCGGTGACTTTCATCCCAACTTCCGCCGCCGCGATCATGAACACGGCGATGGGTTCGGCAGATGGGGAGTATAGCGGTGATAATACGAGTGATGATGGGGCCGCTTCGTCATTGCCACCTCTCGATCCCCGGGTGGATCTTATTAAGAGGCTGCTTGGAGTTGTTGATAACAACGATGGATCGTTCACCGCCAGTTTTGAGATCGAGGTTGTGAACACTGGGAATGAGCCTTTGGCCAATATTCAGGTGACGGACAACTTTTCGAACTTTCCGGCTGGGTCGACCACGAATGCTTCTTCGGTTGACTTTGACGTTGTGGCAAATTCGGGTGCATTGCTAGACGGAGATGATTCTTTGGGAGTCGGAGCGACAGGGAAGATTTTAGTTTCTGTGACTTTTGTGCCGACATCGGCTGATCCGATTGAAAATCAGGCTCAGGTGACCACAGAGGGGGAGTATACGGGAACGGGCAGAACTCATAATTCTGATGATCCTGATACTGGAACTAATAATGATCCAACGACGACTCCATTTACTTTGATTCCGGTAATTGGTATTGAAAAAACTTTTGCTGGAGAAATTTTCCTGGGAGATGGTCGTTTTGAGGCATCCTTCACGATCACTGTCACCAACGATGGTAACGAGCCATTGAGTAATATTATTCTCACGGAGAATATTTCTGGTTTCCCAGCAGGAGCAGTTGTTGATGATTCCTCCCTTCCTTCTGCCGGTTCTCCTGCGTCTCTTCCGGTTGGTGGGTCTGCAAGCTACTCAGTAACCGTCACGTATACTCCGGATGGTCCGGGTGCCTACACGAATGTCGTTGGGGTGATTGGTGAAGGTTCTTTATCAACCGATCCGGTCACGGGAAGTGCGAGTGATGATGTTGAGCCTGATCTGGTTCCCGAGCTTAAATTGAATAAGAACTTGTTGTCGGTTGTTGATCAGGGTGGTGGGAATTTCAGGGCGACCTTTGAATTGATTGTTTCGAATACGGGTAACGAATTATTGAATGATATTCAGGTGGTTGAGAGCTTGGCTGGATTTCCTGCTGGTTCGACGGCGACGGCGACTTCGACAGACTTTATGGTGGTTGCGAATGTGGGGAATCTGTTGGCAACGGGGCAGAGTTTGGCGGTCGCTACTTCTGGGACGATCACCTATGCTGTTGATTTTGTGGGTGATTCCTCGTGGCCGTATACGAACCAAGCGACTACGAGCGGAACTGGTGATGCGAGTGGAGATCCTACGGGAACGACTTCGCCGGAAGTGGAAGTCGAGCCTCCGTTTGTGGCGTCATTCATGTTGGTGAAAGATTTGGTTGATATCACTGATAATGGAGATGGTTCGTTTGTGGCAAATTATACCATTACGGCCACAAATACTGGGAACGAACCGCTTGTGGGTTTTCAAATTAATGAGCCGCTTACGAATTTCCCAGCGGGTGCGACGTTGTCGGCGAGTTCGGGATTCTTCTCGATTGCGCCTGATTTGAGTTCGGGCAACTTGCTTACAGGTGCGGACACCTTGGGGATAGGGGCGGTTGAGACGGTAAATATTTCGGTGGCCTTCACCCCTGTTGATGGGATGGCGATTGATAACACCGTGACAGGGAGTGGGACTGGAGGGAATAGTGGTGATCCAGCGGGAGGTACGTCCAATACGGAATCGGCTTTGCCCGACTTTACGCCACAGCTTGCGGTGACCAAGCGGCTGACGAGTAGTTCGGTTGACCCGATGACCGGAAATATTTCTGCGACCTATGAGATCATTGTTACTAATACGGGGACGCAACCTTTGATTAGTGTGCAGGTCGTGGATGACTTGACGCAGGCTGGAGGTTTTCCGGCGACAGTGATTGCGAGTGCAACGGTCTCAGCAAATTTGACAGCTGGGACTTGGAATGGGGTTACGAACACGGACTTGCTAGCTGGCACTGACAGCCTTGCGGTAGGTGACAGCGGAACGATTAATATTACCTTGGAGAGTCCCGCTGTTGGTGGGCAGACCGAATATTTGAATCAGGCTGTTGGTAATGGGGTAGGAAGTTTTGACAATGACCCTGCTCCTCCATCGCCTTCAGATGATCCCACGACGGGTGATGCAGGTGATCCGACAG
>JAHDGN010000133.1 GCA_020627645.1 Akkermansiaceae bacterium | reverse complement strand
TGAACCTCCAAACCCAATCCTCGACTCAAAGCTTCGATCTCCTCCGGCCGCGCATCACCAACCTCCCCGTCATTCCACACCACGGCCTGAGCAATCCCATGATCAAGAACCCCTTGAATCTGCAACTGAGTCAACGCCAATGAAACCTCATTTCCAGCCCGATCATCCAGACGATCTCCTGACAAACACTGAAAATGCAAAACTTGCCCCGGTTTACCCACCGCGAAGATCCACCTTCCCAACTCCCTCCACAAGACCACACAGCCCTCCGGTAAAGCAAAGCAACGAGCAGACACGTCAAAACTCTTCGGGCTGCGACGAGGTAGCTGCCCCTCGGAAGGCGAATTCATCACCACCGCAGTCACCAAACTATCGTCACCCGAAGAACCATAGACGAAATGATCTGACAAAACCCCGCCATCCAATGGCGGCCGCGATCCATTCTTCTCCAGCTGCATCTCCGCCAAATCCCCCAGCATTCCTAAATCATGGGTTGGCGCCCGAAAAGGAACAGCCGTCACCTGCCGGACCGGAATCGCCATTCCGAGCGCTCCTGACGGCAAACCAGACACATCTAAGGCCTGAAGCTCCGTGGTCTTTTTAGAAATCTCAAAACCTCCGTCACCACGACTTTTCCAAATTTCCCAGCCTTCTCCGCCAGGAACTAATAAATGAAGACTTGTACTCTTTCGACTCATTGCATCACAACCTCTTTACGTTCTAATATCTGTGGATTCGCACTTCGTGCACTTAAAACCAAAACCAACTTCCGCCTTACCGTTCCTGCTCTTCCCACACTCTCAATCCTCGTAATCGGATCCCGCGCTCCAAATCGGCCCAAAATTTGTCCCCCAGTCGGATCCTCACCGATTCCCATCAATTCCAAAGCCTGCTCCACAGACATCTGCACATCATCCTCCGTATCTTTAATCCCATCTTCCCCCTTCCGAAACTGCACCACCTCCATTCCTTCCTCTATTGCCACATCCGCTGCCATCGCCAATAGCTCTGCACTCGCTTCAGACACATCAAGCGCTCCCGTACTCCAAATCGAAAACCAATCCTGCCATCCCGGATTCGCCGCTTCCACCAATTCCATCCCCCTTACCAATCTCACCTCATCCAAATCATAAAACGGCCGATTAAAAGGCCTCCCCAAAAAACCCTGCCTCTCATAAAAATCTTTCTCCGCCCCATTCAACTGCACCAAATCATCCGTATCCACCCAATCAATCAGAGAGTCGACAATGTCCGGAGAAATCGACGGATCAACTCCCCAAGAATCAAACATCCTCACCAAAAGATCCCGATCCTCTCGCCCGAGAATATAATTGATGTTGAACCTCCCTCCCTCCGAATGAATCGAAGCCTCATAACCTCCCCCCTCGAAGGTCCTTCGAAGCAAAGCCTGATCCCACTTCTGAACCGACGGATTTGCCGCCATATTCAACCCCATCTCCGCAAATTGCCTCGCCTTCACCACATTCAACTGCGTTCCAGCCACCGCCGATTGATACTTCGCCACCTGAATCATCTTCACCAAGGCCAACCCCATCACCGCCATAATCCAAAACACCGCAGCCAAGGTGGCTCCGCGTTGTTTCTGACGACGTTGAATAGACTTCACTACCTTCCTTCTACATTATTACTCCCAACCCCAGGCACAGCCCCACCTGGCCCACCAGAGGTGCCAGACCCACTTCCCGACCCCGTGCTTTCTTCCCCAAAACGATTATTCCCCGCTCGGGTCATCGTTTGCCTAATCCGATTCCGAGGATTTTCCTTCTTCGGAATCCAAAACGTTCGCCTGACGACAATATCGCTTTCAGGAAACCGCACCGCCAATTTTAAAAATGTTGGCATGCGACGCAAATTCGCCCAGTCCCAATTGTATGGGGTCCTCGTACGATTCTCCACCCCGTCAAACCCCCTCCCATCAAACACCTCCCAGTCAAACTCACCCAATCCCTCCAGTAAAACCAAAGACACAAGGGGATCCTGGTCGAAATCCGCCGCCCCCTCAGGATCATTTGGATCATCCAAAAGATTCCTTTCATAATACTCCATCACCACATCCAAACGCTTATCCTCCCTCACCCGAGCAAACAAACGAACCGCCTTGGCCGAAATCGGTCGCCCACCCCAATTCAACGAAACTGGGACATTCTGAAAAATAAGCTCAGGCTGAAACGGTGAGGATTCACTCAGCTGATTCAACTGCATCATCGCATCCCCAGGCATCGTCTCGAAATGCTCCTTGAGATAATCGAAGAAAGCTTCCCTCGACAAATTTTCCTCCTGATATTTTAACGGGACCGAAGTAGTTTTCACCGCCGCATCTGCCAACATGAAAACTGACACCAACACCGCGGCTCCGATAGCCAATGCCACCACCATCTCCAGAAGAGTAAACCCCCCTTGGCTAGACTTGATATGACAGCTTCCTTTCTTCACGGCCGATACAATCTCAAATACCTTAACCCCTCCAAACTTCGCTCAATCCGCTCCCCATTTTCCTCGTAGCGTCCAATCACCTGAACTCTCCACATATCCGGCAAGACTTGCCCCTGGTCATTTTCTAAATCTTCGATTTGCTCAAAACGAATTTCCACAATCAGTCCTCGTTCGTCAAAGACACGCTCTAGAGAGTCATCAGGATACCTCTCCAACCTCATTGCCTCCTCTAGGCAACTATCGAGAATTTTGGTAACCGCCAACTCATTCCGAATAAAAGTTGAAGTTGTTGTCATCCCGCTCATTGCTGCAACAAACGCGGTGGCTAAAGTGGCGAAGATAGAAATAGAAATGATCACCTCTAGAAGCATAAAACCTCTATTTCTTGAAGTTAACGGTAGCTTCTTCATTATTCAATCTCCATATATGGTGCTCTCATAATCCTCACCCCGCCCCGTCAAAGGATGGAAGATTCTCGACATTCGGGCACTCCCATCATGCGCTACTAACTCGACGGCAATTGGTTCACAGGGCCCTTTTGGTAAATGCACCCACCGAACTGACTTATCTCGCTCAATCCGGTAAAAGTCTTTGTCTCCCCAACCACGAAATTTGACAAAATACTCGCCATCGATTTTATGCGTTCGAGGCCAGGGCATTGAAGCCAAATCTTTTAACCCTTTGTTCTCTTTTTCAGAAACTCCTTCTCCAGAAGTTTCACCCGGGAAATTAAGAGGAGCCATCCGAACCTCATCCTCATAAAATTCCAAAACGAAAGGAACCTGATAACTTTTAGCCATCGAACGAGCTTCAAAGGCCAGTTTTTCAATACCAGAATGGGCCTTGCGGATTCGCTTCTCTGGGTCTGGCGAAAGGAAAACGAAAGCAGCCGACCCAGCCATCAAGGCAAGAATTGAGAAAACAACAACAATTTCAAGGAGGGTGAATCCACGCTCCCGAGAGCCCTGAACTCTAACCCCTCCCATTACTTTCATCTCTTACTAACAGTTGGAAAATCTCGCAATTAGTCCGCCTGACTGCTGAGATCATCGATTGTTCCGAATTGGCCATCCTCACCAGCGGAAATAACCTCTGGGCGCCTTTTATCCTTACTTCCTGGGAATTGATACCTATACTCCAATCCCCATGCGTCGATCAAATCCCTCTCCTTGGTTATCGAAGGAGTCCAATGACTTGGTCGAGGGCTTGTGGTAGGCCTTTTCATAAGAGCCTTCAAACCTTGCTCAGTGGATGGATAAGTCCCACCAATATCCTTATATGTGTCCAATTTTGCATCAAAGGCATTGAGAGCAATTTTGGTATTCTGAATATTGGCCGATCCTCTGAACCCCGCCGTCAACATCACAACCGCAGTAATCAGCATTCCAATGATTCCCATCACCACCACCATTTCAAACAAACTAAATCCTCGTCTCATCGAGGAGACACGGCGACTATTACGTATTTCTTGAATTTTCATTTCTTTGGTTGCAAAGCTTGTCATTGGAAACAACGACCGACCACCCCAAAATTGTCCCCCTTTTTTGAAAAATTTCCCGAAAATTTAGGAAAATCGGATCAAAAAGCATTCTCCACCAAATTGACGTCTGGCCTCTCGCCAACCTCCAACACCACCTCAACCACATCATATCGCCACGAAATCTCCCGACGCCGATCCACCCCACCCACCACCGCCCTTCTCCCATGCTGCCTCTCCAAGAACTTCAACCACTCGCTCGCCCCACGAATGATCAACTCTCTCTTCTCACGATTCACCGCCCGAATCGGCCGCCCAAAATCCCTCCGTGTCCTCGCCTTCACCTCCACAAACACCAAAAACGTCAAATCACGCCCACCTCGAAACACCAAATCAACCTCACCCCCAGACTGTGCCCGAAAATTCCGATACAACAACCTCCACCCCAAACTCTCCAAATACCGACAAGCAATCCTCTCCCCCAAATTTCCAACCTCCTGACTGCTTCGCTCAACCGAGCGGTAACGACATCTGAGCAACGGGCTGAAACGTGCGACGATGGATCTCACAAGGCCCCAGACGCCGCAACGCTTCAAGATGACCCTTGGTCCCGTAACCTTTGTGTTTCTCAAATCCATATCCTGGAAATTTTTCAGCAAACTCTCGCATCAACCGATCCCTCGTCACCTTCGCACAAATACTCGCCGCAGCAATCGAGACCGACTTGCCATCCCCCTTCACAATCGCTTCCTGCCGATAAGGAAATCCCGGCACCTCCAATCCATCGATCAGGCAAATCCCAGGAGCCACGCCCAACTCTTCCACCGCCCGTGCCATCCCCACATGAGTCGCCTTCAAAATATTCAATTCCTCGATTTCCTTCACCCCCACCACACTCACCGCCCACCGAACCTCTTCACACTCCGACAACTCGTCAAATAACTTCTCTCTCCTCAATTCCGTCAACTTCTTTGAATCATCCAACCAAGGATGAGAAAACGACCGCTCCACAATGGCTGCCCCAACCACCACCGGCCCCGCCAAGGGCCCTCTTCCAGCCTCATCCACCCCAACAACCACCCCCTCCACCGCAAAGCGATCCTCATAATCAAAGTCAGGCATCTCCCAAAAAACTCATGAAACCGGCACCGCAACTTCCTTCAAAATCTGCTCCACCAACATCTTCCCATCCCAACCCGAATGCTTCAAATCCGCATCCAACAACAAACGATGCCCTATCACGCCCGGTGCCAAAGACTGAATCGTCTCCGGCAACACAAAATCCCGCCCCTCAAACAAACTGAGCGCCTGCGCAATTCGGAACAATCCCAACGAAGCCCGTGGACTCGCCGCCAATCTCACTCCAGCCCGACCACGCGTCGCCGCCACCAACCGGACCAAATATTCCCGCAAAACTTCATCCACCCTCACCTCATCAATCATTGAACGGATTTGCCCCAATTCTTGAAGAGTCACCACCGGCTCCAACCGATCCACCGGGTGACTCAATCCACGCCCCCCCAACAATCCAACCTCCTCATCAATCGACACATACCCCAATGAACACCGATACGAAAAACGATCCATCTGAGCCTCAGGCAGAGGATATGTCCCCCTCAACTCCACCGGATTTTGAGTCGCAATCACAAAAAAATGTTCCCCCAATTCATGCCTCACCCCCTCAACGGTCACTTGCTTTTCAGCCATCGCCTCTAAAAGTGCACTCTGCGTCCTCGGAGACGCCCGATTCACCTCATCGGCCAAGACAATATCCGCAAACACCGGACCTCGATGAAAATCAAAACCCGACCGAGCAGCGTTCAGCACATTGACCCCCAAGATATCAGAAGGTAACAAATCAGGAGTGAACTGAATCCGACCAAACTCCGCCCCACTCACGAGCTGCGCAATCGCTTTTGCCAAGGTGGTTTTCCCCGTTCCCGGCACATCTTCCAACAAAACATGCCCACCAGCTAGCATCGTCGCCAAAACACGCCTCACCACCTCCCGCTGCCCAACCACCACCGAGCAAACCCCATCTTCCAGCCTACTCAAAGATTCTATTGCAGCCATCAATCCTCTTGACCTGAGTTTTCTTCATCCCACTTTGCCCAAGCTGGCTTGGCCACTTTTTGATGCCAATCCCTCAGCTCTGCCAATGCCTTCACGTCAGCCTCCGGCCACTGATCACCTAACCCCTCCAAGACCTCCTCATTCAGAAGCATCAACCCCTTATTCGTTTCCAACTGGATATCAACATCCACCAAGACACGATGACCACTCTTCGTAGGAGCCACAATCACCAACGGACACCCTCGCTCATCACCTCCTTCATCAACCATCAAAGAGACCCCAACAAAACGCCCAGAGCTTTTCACCCCCAATTCCTGATCCTCGACCTTTGCCCCTGCGACAATCTCAGCAATCAACCCCATCTCACTCAAAAACTCTTCAGGATCTTCAATCTTCATCGCAACCGAAGACCTCTGAAACACCTCCTCCATCTTCAAAACCTTCAGCGCCGCACGCCAATCCTTCACCAATTTCAACGCCTCAGCTTCTCCCAACGCATTGCCTCCAACCAAATCAGCTTCCACCAAAGACACCAACTCCTCGACCCTTTGCAACCTCGCCTCCTCCAAACCTTTTGCAAATTCTTCCGAAATTTTGGCCGCCCTCTCCGACTGCTCCTCACTCACAACATCAGTTCCAGGAAAATCACCCCCAGGAACCACCACCCATTCCCCCTCCTCTTCTAAGAACCAGACAAAAACGAAATTCTCCATCTTTTCTGAAACCTCATTCTGACTCCTCAAAACAGCCATCACCAACTCCTTGTCCTCCACCACTTTCTCCACAACCAGCCCACCCTTCCCATCCTTTGATCTCAATTTCCCCCATAACTCAACGGCCTCCTCGATTCGTTCCGTCTTTCTTTTCACAAATTCATCCACATGATCATCCCAAGGATCCCGATTTTTTTTCTTTTTGTCGTCTTTCTTTTCCTCCTTTTTTTCACGGAAAAAACGCTTCGTAAAATCTAGCAAAGCCCCCTTTTCAAGATCCTCCAGGAGACTCTTCAACAACTCATCATGCGTCTTCGCCTTGGTCTGCTGATGCAATTGATCAAACTTCCCCCCAAATCGCTTCACCTTTGTCGAATCTCTCCACTTGCTCCCCCTCGACACCAGTCGATTCAATCGATCCGAAGCCTCATTCGCAAAACCCAGCAATGCCGGCAACTCTACCCTCCAACCCTTCTCGGTATTCACCATAGAAAATCTCACCGCAGTCAAACCATTGAAATGAGGTGCTCTCTTCTTCATCGGAATCACTCCCACCAAATATTCCGACTGAGCCCGTCCACCTCCTCCTTCACCATCCCCATCTCCCTCAATCACCAACTTCAAACTATCCCGAGAAATCAGTGTCCCCCATACTCCACGACGATCCTTCCCCTGCATCCCCATCCGCACACTCCGAACCACCCGGGCCCAATCTCTCTCAGGTCGATCGCTCATCTCCATTCCACCAACCAAATACAACACGTCTTCCACCTTCCCTTCAGTCGCAACTTCCAAAAACTTTTCCAACATTTTCTCCCCATCCAAGCCTTTGTAATCCTTAACATTAACGCTCTCCTGAATCGTCTTCTGAAATTTCTCCAGCTCCCTCTTCGCGATCACCGCATACTTAGCCACCGACTTTTCAGCCAACCACCTCTCGATCTCCTCAGCCCGGGTGGTCACTTCTTCAGAAAAACCCACTCCTGTATTCTCAAACGATCCAGAAATTGGAGCCACTTTCCAACCTCCTTCTTTCTCCACCAACGCAACCCCTGACGTTGCCCAGTCATCGGATTCCGAGGATCACGATTATCCTCACCAAGATAATCGTACCCCGGCCCAATATTAAATGCTTTTAGTAAATATCCACCTGCATCATGAAACACACCGTGGTAGGCGACATAACTACCATCTGAGTGCCTTTCCCCATCGTTACCGGGGCCTACAAGCCCTCCAGCTGGGCTCAATAGCGCTCCAAAAATTGGATCTAATCCCAGCGCATCGCCGATTACTTTTCCAAACCTTAAAGACCAG
>JAHDGN010000132.1 GCA_020627645.1 Akkermansiaceae bacterium | reverse complement strand
CCAACCATGATCCTAGCTCTGCTACTATCGCCCCCTCGTTTTTGGAGGCAAAGCGTCAGGTGAAGATTTGATGTAAGGCCAAATACTATCGCCCCCTCGTTTTTGGAATCAAGGCAAAGCATCAAGATCCAGTTGCATTGTTCCGGTTTTACTATCGCCCCCTCGTTTTTGGAATCAAGGCAAAGCATTCGAAAGCTCTGGAAGTTGTGGTTTGTTACTATCGCCCCCTCGTTTTTGGAATCAAGGCAAAGCTTGCACAGGCTCTCCCCCACCCCACTGAGCACTATCGCCCCCTCGTTTTTGGAGTCAGGGCAATATCTTGCACGGTAATGAAATGTTCAAAAATTTCGCCCAACCGCTTTAATCAAAATTCATGCGAACAACGTAGTCGCTTGTTCTCAGATTCGATCCAGCCCTACCTAATCCTCGTCTCGCCCACTTTTTTCCCCTTCAGACTTCTGGCGGTATTGCTTCTCCCCCTTAATTCTTGCCTCAACCCTTCCCTTCTCCTCCAAAAACACCTTAGCGGCATTGAAGCTCCCCTTCGCAAATTCCCTCAACCCATTGTCATCCAACAACGCCAAACCCTCTTCGGTCACTTCCGAATAAAAAATCCTCCATGCCTTCTTCGACAATTCCTCTTCATCAATTTCCACCTTCACCTTCGGCTCACGTTTCTCACGCTCACCACGATTCCTCCCTCGATTTCGACTCCGCTTCTCCGCACCATCAGTCCGTCCAGATCTTCTTCCCGATTCCTGAGACTTCTCATCCTTCTCAACCTTGACTCCCGCTCCACTATCCTCATTTTCCTCAACGGTAACCAACATCTCAACAACCTCTGATCCCTCTTCTTCCTTATTCTCAGGCTCTTTCCTCGTATCACGCACACCTGACCGAGGCTCCCTAGTCCGACGAGCCACCTTCTTTTTGGCAACTTCCTCTGTCTTCTCAGCCTCCGCCAAAACCTCAACGGTCTCAACAGCTTCAACTACTGTCGCGAGCTCCGCTTCCACCTGAACCTCCTCAACCGGCTGACTCGCCGTTTTCTTCGCTGCCACTTTTTTCCGCGTCGACTTTCGCGCGGCCTTCTTAACTGGTTTTGCCTCTTCGGACATAAAATTCGATTGGGATGTGGCCCGGGGAAACATCACCACGAGCCGGATGGCGGAAATGTGCTCAAATTACGACAACTCGTCTAGCCCGAATCACCTCAACGGTTCAAAACGCCTAACTGATCAAACAACCTCCCGAAGACCACTTACTTCCAAATATCGTCTTTGGTGTCGTTATTCTTCGTTAATCCACTCGTGGTAAACCCTTTCGGCAAACCATCTCTTCCAACTGACCAAAGGTCAAAATCAGCATTTCTCACCCCCGCAACCGGATTGCCATCCTCATCCTCAGCAGCCCGATAGCGAAAAGATTCCCCAAAACCATCCAAGATCACCCGGCCACCAGCAATCTCACCCACCAAATTTGGATTACTCTCATCGGTCAGCTCGCCCCAATAAACCTCACCATCAGGATCGTCCCCTTGTCCCGAAGAATCTCCAGAAAGAACCTGATACAGCACCCTACTGCTATAATCATCCCCCACCGGATAAATCCCGTTGTTGTCATTCGCATACCCCTCAAGCATCTGCTTAATCTGAGCCAACCGAGTACTCGTCAACTTCTCATCAGTTGACCGAGCCACACGAATCGCAACCCCAACAACCAATCCAGCCAGGACAAAGAGGATCGCCAAAACCACCAGCAACTCCACCATCGAAAACCCCCTCCGGACTCCTCTTTGATCAATTTTCATAGATATACCCTAATCTCTTTTGGAGGAAAATGCCAACAATCCCTACTGCTGCTGCATCTCGTTGATCAACTTGAGCAATGGCAAGAACAACGCAAACACGATCGCCCCCACGACCACAGCCAACAAGACAATCATCACCGGCTCCAAAATGGAGGTCAATGCCGTCACCGAATTGTCCACCTCATCGTCATACACATCTGCCACCTTCAAAAGCATGTCTGGCAACTGCCCCGTCTCCTCTCCAACCTCCACCATTGAAACCACCAAATTCGGAAAAACGCCCGAACTCGTCATCGGAGCCACAATCGACTCACCCTCCTTCACCGCATCATGAATCTTACCAATCGCATCACCCACCACCACATTCCCCGATGTCTCCCTCGTAATGTTCAAGGCCTGCAAGATCGGCACCCCTGAAGTCACCAAGGTCCCCAAAGTCCGCGAAAAACGAGCAATCGCACTCTTTCTCTGAATCCCACCAAAAAGCGGCATTTTGAGCTTAAACCGATCTACCGTCGCTCGTCCAGAAGACGTCCGCGTCCAAGCACTCACCAATAACCAAACTCCAACAGCTGCCAACAGAATCCAAACCGCCACCGGTAAGAACAAAATCCGAGTCAACATCGTCTCAGAAAAACCAAACACCAATTTCGAGATCAAGGGCAACTCACCCACATCCATCTCTTTGAACATCTCGGTGAACTTTGGCACAATCACCAACATCAGAAAGGTCATGATCGCTACCGCAATGAACATCACGATCACCGGATACACCATTGCTGAGACAATTTTATTCTTCAGCTTCTGAGCCTTCTCCTGATACTCCGCCAAACGCTTCAGGACGACCTCCAAAACCCCACCTAGCTCACCCGCCTTCACCATATTCACATACAGCTTATTGAAAATCTTCGGATGCTGACTCAAACTCTCAGAAAATGTCGAACCTCCCTGCACCGAATCAGCCAAACTATTGACCGTTCCACGCAAAACAGGGTTGGGCTCCTGATTTCCCAACACATTCAAACTCTTCAACAACGGCAAACCTGAATCGATCAAAGTCGCCAGCTGACGAGTAAAAATCGACAAAGTTTTCGCTTTAATTTTCCCACCCACCGTCGCTTTCCCCTTCACACGACTCTTCCCCTTCGACTTAGCCTTTGAAGCCTTAGAAGGCGTGGGAGCAGCCAATTCTTGCCCCTCAGGCACCACCTGGGTCGGATAAAGCTGCTGTGACTTCAACAACTGGATCGCCTCCGCATCTGAATTTGCCTCAACGGTCCCCGAAGTCTGTTCGCCATTCGCATTAAGTGCGATAAACTGAAATTTTGCCATAAAAGAGTGTGGTGGTCTTGTTAAATTACACTATCTCGAAAAGGTCCGAAAAGCCCGAAATTCCAAAATCTCGCCTTTCCAGTAAAAACAAATCAAAAGTACGAAAATTTAAGTATATTTCAACACCTCCTCAATCGTTGTTCTTCCTTCATAAATACTCCTCAATCCATCCTCCCTCAACGTCGACATTCCCAGCTCAATCGCCTTCTGCTTAATGACTAACGCAGGCGCCCGCTCAATAATCAACTCTCGAATCGGGTCCGTCACATCCAACAACTCATAAAGACCAGCCCTCCCTTTATACCCTGTCTCTCCACAAACCCCACATCCCCTTCCCGTGTAAAAATCCTTATCCCCCAGTTCGTGAGGAGCCAAATCCAATTGACTCAAAATCGCCTCACTAGGCTCATATGGAGCCCGACACTCCGAACAAATCGTCCGCAACAACCGCTGAGCCAGAATCCCCTCCAAAGACGCCGCCACCAAAAAGGGCTCCGCTTTCATATCAATCAATCGCGTCACCGCCCCCGCCGCGTCATTCGTATGCAAGGTCGACAAGACCAAATGCCCCGTCAAAGACGCCTGAATCGCAATCTGCGCCGTCTCCAAGTCCCTCATCTCTCCCACCAAAATCTTATCCGGATCCTGTCGCAAAAAGGCCCTCAAAATCCGCTGAAACGTCATTCCAATCGCTTCATTGACCGGAACCTGAATAATTCCATCAATATCATACTCCACCGGATCCTCCGCCGTCAGCAGCTTCGTATCCATCTTATTAATCTCCTTGAGCGCCGCATACAGAGTGGTCGTCTTCCCCGCCCCAGTCGGCCCCGTCGCGATAAAAATTCCATTAGGCTTATGCACCGTATCCTTAATATACTCATGCACATGCACCGGAAGCCCCAAGGCATCTAAGCTCAAATGCACCGACCCCCGGTCCAAAACCCGCAAAACCACACTCTCGCCATACTGGGTCGGCAAGGTCGACACACGCATATCAACCGATTGCTCGCCAATCTGCTTCATGATCCGCCCATCCTGCGGAACTCGCCTCTCAGCAATGTTCATGTTCGACATCACCTTCACCCGCGAAATAATCGGCAACGCCAAATGCACCGGCGGCGGAGCCATTTCATATAAAGCGCCGTCGACCCGATACCGGATCTTAAACTCGCTCTCAAATGGCTCGAAGTGAATATCCGACGCTTTTTCTTTAATCGCCTGATACAACACCAAGTCCACATACCTCATAATCGGCGCCGAATTCGCCTCGTCTTCCAACTCAGCCTCTCCACCCTTAAAGCTCAACCCGCCATCCAACTGATTCAAAAGATCGGCCATCGCTCGCTCCTCCCCCCCATAAACCTCATTAATCTTTTGCTCCACCAAATGGTCTGGCGCCACCACCAACGTCAACTCCTGACCAACTGCAAACCTCAAATCCTCGATCACCTGCGGATTCATCGGATCCGTCAAGGCCACCGCAATCCCGCCATCCCCATACCCCACCGGCAAAGCCCCGTGCAACCGAGCCATCCCTGCCGGAATCAAACTCAACAAAGCCTCAGGAGGCTGAAAGCCTTTCAAATCCACATACTCAGCCCCCAACTCCTGCGCCACAATCGGCCAAATATCATCCCTCGTTCCCACCACCTGATAATCCGCCAAAGCCTCTCCAACTTCCTTCCCACTGTTCCCCATGTCTGCCAAAATCTCCCCTTTCAGGGCACCATCAATCATCCCCCGACTCACAAACAAATCCAAAATCTGATTATTATCCATCTACTTGGTTTCCTCTCTTCGTTAAAATTTCTCCACCCTTAGTTCGCATCCTGCATCGTCACCCCAATCACCTCCTCTGCTGACGTAATTCCCGCCAACACCTTCCTCACCCCATCTTCTCGTAAAGTCCGCATCCCCAACTCTCGAGCCCTCCTCTTCAACTGCGGCGTGCTCAACTCCTGGTTAATCAACTGCCTCACCTCATCATCCACCAAGAAGATCTCAAAAATCCCCATCCTCCCCTTATAGCCCGTATTCCGGCAAACTTCACACCCTCCAGGCCCCATAATCTGTGCCGCAGTCAACTGCGAAGCATCAATATTCAAAACCCTCTGCTCTTTCTCCGTCAACTGCACCGGCCTCTTACACTGCTCGCAAAGCTTCCTCACCAGACGCTGTGCCACGACTGCCCGTACTGCCGAAGCAATCAGGAACCGCTTAATTCCCATATCAGACAATCGAGCCACCGAACTCGGAGCATCATTCGTATGCAGAGTCGAAAACACTAAGTGCCCCGTCAAAGAAGCATTGATTGCAATATTCGCCGTCTCCCCATCTCGAATCTCACCCACCATAATAATATTAGGAGCCTGCCGGAGCATCGCTCGCAATGCCGCCGCAAAAGTCATCCCAATATCAGCCCTCACCATCACCTGATTGATTCCCGCAAACTCATATTCCACCGGATCCTCCACCGTAATAATCTTCCGGTCCGGCTTATTGATTTCATTCAAACACGCATACAAAGTCGTCGTCTTACCCGACCCAGTCGGCCCCGTGACCAAAATAATCCCATCCGGCAATTTCAACAAATCAGCAAAAATCGCCTGATCATCCGACAAGAAACCCAACTGCGGCAACCCCAAGCTCATCGCAGACTTATCCAAAATACGCATCACCACACTCTCACCATGATTACTTGGCACCGTAGACACACGCAAATCAACATCACGTCCATCCAACCTCATCTGAATCCGACCATCTTGCGGAATCCTCTTCTCCGCAATACTCATCGTCTTACTCATCACCTTCACCCTCGTAATCACCGCCGGCAGTAACTTCTTAGGATGACTCGCCACATGAAGCAACTTGCCATCCAACCGATAACGCACCCTCAAAGAAGTCTCCAACGGCTCAATATGAATATCACTGGCCCCCATATTAAAAGCCTCAACCAACATCCCAGAAACCAACTTGATGACCGGAGCATCCCCATCATCTTCCTCCCCCAATCCCACCACCTCCAAAGCACCCGCTTCAGCCTCGCCCACTTCATCACCAAACAACTGCCCCCAAGCTGCCTTAATCTGCTTCAAAGGTGCCGAATAAAATTGGCACTCCCTTCCCATCACCATCGGTAAGGTATCCTGAGACTCCGCATCCAGCAAATCAGCCATCGCCACACTCACATAGGAACCATCATCACCAAACGGCACTGCCTGATACTTCCGACAATCATCCAAAGATAGATAATCCTTAAAACCAGGATTAATCTGCCCCCCCGCCAAATCCACCACCTGCGTTCCCATACTTGCCGCCGTTATTTGGGCAATCAAACTCTCATTCAAATCACCCGTATCCAAAAAATGTTGAATCACTCCCGATTCACCCAGCTTCGCCTGCACCATCTCCACCTGACGCTGATCAAGATATCCAGCCTCCGTCAAAAGCTGAGCCAAAAAAGTTTCGTTTGAATACACCGGAAAAAATCGCTTCTCGTTAATAATGAACGATGAATGCTTCAAACATCCATCACTCCTAAAATATTGGTGAAAACCCCATCAGGTGTCAACCTACCGGACAAGATTCCTGAGAGACATCGCCATCAACCTTCCTCCAAATTGAAAATTGAGATCATCTTCAGCCGATAACTTCAGCAGAGAGGCCTGACAGATCCTTAATTTTACAACAATATCACTACTTTTCAAACCCCACCATCACCCCTACGGGGCACTTCCGACAACCCGCTTTTGCAAAGAAAATGACCGCAAGTTTTCTCAGATCGAGAAACGATCAAAGCCTATTGAATGAATTCAGCAGGCTTCCGACTGACGAAGAGAGAAAAAAATAGAGGCTATTTTCGCAGAATGAGACTTCTGGAGGAGCCCCCCCATTTAGAGGGCACTAAAAAACTCAGCCACCAACTCCTCCTGCCTGAGACGCATTTTCTCCGCATCAACAGCCTCCCGATCATCATAACCAGCGAGATGTAGGAGTCCATGAATCCCATACAAGGCCAACTCCCTCTCAAATGACCACCCATATTCCTTCGACTGTCGCTCTGCCACTTCCACCCCAATCAAAATCTCTCCATGCTCAAAGGTCATCACATCAGTTGTCGTCGGATCTCCCAAAAACTCCTCATGTAGACGTGCCATCTCCCGATCATCCAATAAAACCAGCACCATTTCATCCAACCCAACTACCTCGCCAGATCCTATCTCTTGCAGCAATCTAAGGCACTTCGTCCATCCGTCACCCAACTCATCAACCAACCCCTCCCTCAACTCGACCCCACATCTCACAACCACCTCGACCATCAGACCCCTTCCCGCTGAGCACGACGACGTGCTTTCTCGAAATCTTCCACCTTCAACACCTTCCCTCCTCCCCTGATCTCTTCAGCTTCTTCTACCTCCTGCTTAGGATAATCAATCCGAGCGTGAAGCATGCTTCTCAAACTCTTCGAAAAAACCTCACGAATCTTCGTCAACTCAGTCATCGTCAACCCACTCGCATCCAATTGACCGTCTTTTACTCGACGAAACACAATCTCATTGACCAACTCACGAATCTTTCGTGGCGATGGCTTCGTCAACGTTCTGGACGCGCTCTCAATCGAATCCGCTAAAGAAATAATACCACTTTCTCGAGACTGCGGAATCGGCCCCGGATAACGGAAACTCTTCTCATCAACCTTCGGCAACTCACCATCATCTCTATCTTCCCCATCCTCCTCCATCTCCGCCTGCAACTTTTCCTGAGCCTTCCGATAAAAATAATAAACCATCGAATCCCCGTGGTGCTCACGAATGACCTCCAAAATCCGGGGATTCAATTTATGCTTGATGGCCATATCGACCCAATCCTTCACGTGAGCCACAATCACC
>JAHDGN010000575.1 GCA_020627645.1 Akkermansiaceae bacterium | reverse complement strand
CCTTTAAAAAAGGAGACCAAAAAGGCCCAACTCTTCAAGGCGCCAACGAAAACCCAAACTCCCCCGACTACACCCCGCCTCCCCACGCCGTCGGCCCCGAAAAAAGCCTCCTCAGCTCCATGCTCCAGGATCCCGAAGAATACATCGGTCAAGCTATCGAAGCCAAACTCACCCCCAACCAATTCTACGTCCCCTCCCACGGCAAACTCTTCGAAGTCCTCACCCAATTCTTCGAAGAAAACAAACCCGTCGAACTCATCTCCCTCACCCAACACCTCATGGACCGCGACCTCCTCGACGGCATGGGAGGCCCCGTCGCCATCACCGAAATCTACAACTTTGCCCCCACCGCCGCCCACTTCCATTCTCATCTCGAAATCGTCAAATCCAAATCACTTCTCCGCGATATCATCCGGTCCTGCACCGAATCCATCTCCCTAGCCTACGAAGACCCCGAAGACGTGCAAATCTTCCTCGACCAGGTCGAACAACAAGTTCTCGAAATCCGCGAATCAGCCGAAACCAATGACGAAGTCACCGTCAAATCAGCCGTCAAGGACGTCATGGTTTACCTCGAAGAATTCCTCGCAGGCGACCGCGGCATTAGCGGAATGTCCACCGGATACAAAGAACTCGACAAGATGATCAACGGCCTCAAAGCCCCTGACATGTTCATCATCGCTGCCCGTCCATCCATGGGGAAAACCTCCTTCATGATGAACGTCGTCGAACACCTTGCCATCTCTTCCGGCAAGCCCGCCATGGTCTTCTCCTGCGAAATGTCCACGGTCCAGATTGTTCAACGTCTCGTCTTCTCTCGAGCCCGTTTCGAATTCTCGAAACTCACCAAAGGATACCAACCCAGCCGAGGCGACCTCCAACGGATCAAAGAAGCCTCTGCCGAAATTGCCAAATCGCAACTCTACATCGACGACACCGCCGGCATCTCCATCAATGACCTTCGGGCGAAAGCCAGACGAAAACACCGTGACCACGGAATCTCCGTCATCGCCATCGACTACCTCCAACTCATGAAGTCTACCTCCAAACAAGCATCAAACTCTCGCGAACGAGAAATTGCCGAAATTTCTGGAGGTCTCAAAGCACTCGCCAAAGAACTCAACGTCCCCGTCATCGTCCTCGCACAGCTCAACCGTGGGCCTGAAGGTCGAACCGGCTCCGCACTTGGCGTTCCCCGAATGTCCGACCTCCGTGAATCAGGGTCGATCGAACAAGACGCAGACGTCGTCGGCCTTCTCTACCGAAAAGTCTACTACGCTGACAACCAAGAAGAACGCGATGA
>JAHDGN010000131.1 GCA_020627645.1 Akkermansiaceae bacterium | reverse complement strand
GAGATTGGGGGGGGGACTCCGGCAGTGATTGGTGTGGGATTGAATGAGAAGGAAGGGAAGGTGTTTTTAGGTGACATCCATGAAAAGTCGGGAGCTGCGGATGCCGATTTGGAGGAAGGTGATCAAGTTGTGTCATTTGGTGGTCAGGAGGTTAAGGATGTGAAGGGACTTGTTGAGCTTGTGAAGGGATTTTCGATCGGTGAAAAGATTTCGATGAAAGTTCAGCGGGAAGATGAGGAGGTGGAGGTGAAGGTGGAGCTGAAGGCGCGTCACGAGCTTTATCCGGCGAAGATGACTAAGAACTATCGATTGAGTGGCGGACCCAAGAAGGTTTCGGCAAGAAATTATAGTTTTCCTAGTGTGATTCAGCACGACACGATGATGGCGCGGCAAACGGTGGGTGGGCCATTGTTTACTTTGGATGGAGATTTTGTGGGGATGAATATCGCGTCAGTGAATCGTGTTGAGTCATTTGCGATTCCAGCGAAGGAGGTTCCGAAAATCTTTGAAGATTTAAAGCGGTCGAGTTCGGGGGATGTCGAAGAGGGGCGGGAAGAAGAGAGTGAGACCGAGGAGGAGTGAGTTTTTTTACCAGAGGTGCCCCGGGGCTATGATTTTTGCTCCTTGTGGTGTTTGAAGATGTCGAGCGTTCGTTTTCGTTCTTCGCTGTGGTCAACGATGGGGAAAGGGTAGTCTGGGGTCAGGGGCTGGTGGTCGGCTGGGGGAGCTTGAAATAAATTTGGTGAGATCTTTTTGAGTTCGGGAACCCAAGTCTTGATATATTTGCCTTGGGGGTCGAAGCGCTTAGTCTGGGACCATGGGTTTTGAATTCGGAAGTAAGGGGCGGCGTCGGCTCCTGTTCCGGCACTCCATTGCCAGCCTCCATTGTTGGAGGCGATTTCTCCGTCGAGCAGGTGCTGTGCGAAAAATTGTTCGCCCAGGCGCCAGTCGAGGTGAAGATCTTTGGTGAGAAACATGGCTACGATCATCCGGACTCGGTTGTGCATGAAGCCGGTTTGCAGTAGTTCTCGGATTCCGGCATCAATGATGGGAAAACCGGTTTTTCCGGTTTGCCAGGCCAAGAGTTTATCATCTGGATCGAGCCAGGGAAGTCCTCTCCAATCGGGGTTAAATTCGAGATGAAGAACTTCTGGAAAGTGGTGTAAAATTTGGAAGTAGAATTCTCGCCAGGCGAGTTCTTTGAGATATTGCAGGGATTCTAGTTTGGAGGCGCATTGATAGACTTCTCGGATGGAGAGAGTTCCCCATCGGAGGTCTTGAGAGAGGCGGGATGTTCCTGGATGTGAAGGGATATCACGGGTTTGATCGTAATTCGTGATGCGTTTGCTGATTGCGGACTTTAGTCGGTCGCGAGCTGCTTTTTCCCCTCCTTTTGGGAGTTGCCAGCTGGGCGATTCCTTGAGGTTCCAGGTTGCGAGTGATGGGAGTGGCAGAGAGCGAATGTCTTTGGGGGTGGGAATTGACTCGGGTCTGCCGGAGGGGGCTGGTTTGGGGAGTGGAAGCCAGCGTTTAGAGAAGGGGGTGTAGACTCGATATGGGGTTCCATCAGGCTTGATCACTTCCTCAGGCGAGTGGAGAGCGGCATCTTGAAAACCGTGAATGGGAAGAGGAGAAGCTTGTCTAAGGTCTGATTCTACTTTTTTCCCATGAGGGTCAACATCGTGATTGAGGTAGATGGCGTCGGCGGATGTTTCTTGGCAGAGGTCCAGGAGTTCTCGCACCGGATCTCCCTGGCGAATGATGAATTTCCCTCCGAGGGACTCGATATTTTTTGAAAGTGATTCGAGACATTCACAGAGGAATTTTTGTCGCTTGGGGCCGGTCCAGAGGTGAGAGTTCTTCCAGTCGCTTAAAATATAGACCGGAATAATTTCAGCTGACTCAGAGATGGCCGCGTTCAGAGCTGTATTGTCTGTGAGTCGAAGATCTCGACGAAACCAGACCAATACGCGCGAATAGTTATTTACCATTAGCGGGTCACGCGTTTTTTAGGAGCTGGTTGACTTTTTCAGTGGTAGTTTTGCTTAGCTTACCATTGATGCGTCTTGATTGTTCGACGATTATAAGAAGTTTTTCGAGAGTGTCCTCTGCGGCAGCTAGCGACTTCTTGCCGCTTCCGTATTTTTTGTCGGAAAAGTACTTCGTGAAAGTTGTTCCGGCGCGGCTAACACATAATCGCCATCCTTCGAAGGCGGCGTTTTCGTAGGTAAAGCGAGTGAGATTTTTCCTGGATTCAAGCATTTCGGTCAGAGAGCAAGTAATAACCTAACTTTTGAAATATACATCTGAAAATATTTCATCATGTGCATTTTTTACGTTGGTTGATTTCCTCGGGCCATCACGACTTTCCCGGTACGGATGGTTTCAACGACGTCAAATTGCCCGAGCATGAGGGTGGCAGCGTCGAGTTTTTCGGTCGATCCGGTGAACATGGCGATCATTGAATTTGGGGTCATATCCACGGTTTTTCCACCAAAATGCTCAACGACTTGCAGAGCGGTGGTTCGTTCTTCTTTCGATGCTAGAAGTTTAATCAGGAGCATTTCGCGCACGACGGTGTTTTGAACCGTGTGTTTGTAGCAGTGGATAACATCGACGAGTTTGTTGACCTGTTTGATGATTTGCGGGAGGCCGCTGGGGTCGCCGGACAGATCGATGGTCATTCGAGAATACTCAGCGGTACGACCTTCGGAGACGACCAGAGAGTCGATGTTGTAGGCTCGGCGGGAAAATACCTGGCAAATTCTCATGAGGACACCGGGGGTGTTGTTCATCAGAATTGAGAGGGTGTTGGAGGATTGCCGAATGGGCAGAACAACAGGGTTTTGGTCAGTTGTTGCGATGGCTTTCATGGGATTTGGTAATTTTTTTGAGGAGATATTTTTTGTTCAGCTTCTAAGTTGAGCCGATGGGTTTTTCCATCTGGGTTTTTGGTGGTTCGGTGATCATGTCTTCAAGGGCGGCACCGGCGGGAATCATCGGGAAGACGTTTTCGTATTTGACGCATTCGGCATGGATTAAAATGGGGCCGTCTTTGTAGGCGAGAGCTTCTTCAATTTTGCGTTGGCAGTCGGCCGGGCGTTTGAAGTGAACGGATGGGATGCCGTAAGCGGCAGCGAGTTTGCAGAAGTCTGGGTTGCCATCGAGATCGACGCCTGATTCTCGGTTTTCGTAGAAGAGTTCCTGCCACTGTCGAACCATCCCGAGGTAGTGATTGTTGAGGACCACAATTTTGATGGGTAATTTGTGAATGGCGGCGGTGGCGAGTTCGAAGAGTGTCATTTGGAATCCACCGTCGCCACAGAAGGCGATGACGGTTTTGTCTGGGTGAGCGAATTGGGCTCCAATGGCAGCGGGGAAGCCGTAACCCATTGTCCCGGCTCCGCCTGACGATAGCCAATGAAAGGATTCGTCATTGCGGTAGAATTGGGCGGCCCACATTTGATGTTGGCCCACGTCGGTGGTGACGATCGCTGAGCCATTCGTTTGTTGGTAAAATTCGTCAATGACTTGCTGCATGCGCAGCCCCCCTTGTTTTTTGTAGGTGAGAGGGTATTTCTTTTTGTATCCGTTAAGGGTGGATCGCCAGTCCTTGGTTTCAATGGAGGGGAGGGCTTCGTTTAGGAGTGAGAGGGCGGCCTTTGCGTCGCCGATGACCTGGACATCAGGATGGATCATTTTACCCATTTCTGCTGGGTCGATGTCGATGTGGATGATGGGGGCGTCTTGGCAAAATTTCTCTGGTTTGCCGATGATGCGATCGTCAAATCTTGATCCGACGTTAATGAGAAGGTCACATTCGACCATGGCTTTGTTGGCGTAGGCAGTGCCGTGCATGCCGAGCATGCCTAGAGAGAGGTCATGTGTTTCGGGGAAGACTCCTTTTCCTAAAAGGGTTGTGGTGACGGGACATCCGAGGGTGGTGGCGAGTTTCATGAGTTCCTCGTCGGCGCGAGCGATCATGGCACCTTGTCCGGCGAGAATGACGGGGCGGGAGGATTTGGCGATGAGTTTTCGGGCGGCCTCGATGCTAGAGTGATCGATGTTGAAGGACTCGAAGGGGTCGTAACCAGGGAGGTTTAATTCCGGATCCATTGAACCTGTGAATTCTCCGGATGAAACATCTTTTGGGACGTCGATGAGGACGGGGCCTGGGCGTCCGGTGGTAGCGATGTGATAAGCTTCGCGAGCGACGCGAACGATATCGTTGGTATCTTTGACCAGATAATTGTGTTTTACGACAGGAACGGTGATCCCGAAGATATCGGCTTCTTGAAAGGCGTCTTTTCCGAGCATCCAGGTGACTTGTTGTCCTGAGATGATGATCATGGGCACGGAGTCCATTTGGGCCGTCATGAGCCCTGTGACCGTATTGCCTGCACCGGGGCCGGAAGTCACGAGGACGGCTGCGGGTTTTCCGGTGGCACGGGCGTAGCCGTCAGCCATGTGAGTTGCGCCTTGTTCGTGTCGGACGAGGATAAATTTGATCTTGGTATCGACTGTTTCAAGTGCGTCGAAAATGGGAATGGCTGCTCCGCCGGAGTAACCAAAGATGTATTCGATGCCGAGGTCTTCGAGGGTTTTGATGAGGGCTTGTGCGCCGTCCAGCTTTTGAGTGCTCATGGAAAATTGAGTGCTGTAGGGGAAATTGGGTTATTTCCCGAAGTGTCTCAAGTCAAAAGTGGGGTTTTCGGTGTTATTTTTGGTTATTTCACCGATTTTGTTTTTGTAAAATGCATTTTTGTGGTCTGTTTTTTTGTTTTTTGGGTTTGGTGAACTGGAAAATCAGCTTTTTGGTCGATAAGTTGCTCTTTTTTCGACTTTGAAAGACCAAGTGATGGGTTTTTCGGGGGTGTTTTTGTTGGTGAGTTGGTATTGGAGCGATATTTGGCAAGCTGGCTGTCTGAGTGGGCGTGTGACGGTCCACTGGAATGTCTGGTCTGCTGGATTTGTTTGATGTGGAACCAGTCCGAATCCTCCTACCTTGAGTTTGATCGAAGAGAGATCTAGATTTTCGATGGACGAGAGATCTATTTTGATCGTGGGGAGTCGGGTGGTGACTGTTTCTCCTGGCATTGGTTGGACGGGGAAAGGTAGAGAGTTGAGATTGTTAGCGCTGAGGGAGTAGTTTCGGAAGCTTAAGGCGGAGGTGAATGAGGCATCATGACCACCGAGAACGATGTATCTTGGGAGGGTGTGTTTTGGGGATTTTCGGCTAATTTTCCCTGGGAGGACGGTGAAGAGGTTGTCGTAGCCGAGTTTGTCTGCGACGGGGAACATTTCGGGGGTGTGAAATCCCCCGGGGTAGGCGTAGGTGGTGACTTTGTCTTTGAAGGTCGATTCAAGGAAGACCTTGGAGTCATTGAATTCGGTATTTAGGTATTTGAGGTATTGGGCTGAGTCTTCCTTTTTAATCTTTTTGATGACGGCCGGGTAGTGATGGCTCATTGAATGCGAGCCCAAATGACAGAGGCCGGAGGCTAACATTTCGTCGATCATTTTGAGGGTGAGGGCGCGTGGGCCTTTGTTAGCGCCTACGTAGTTTTTGTAGAGGAAGATGGTGAAGGGGTATTTGAATTCTTTCAGGATGGGAAAGGCTTCGGTGTAAGTGGAGCGCCATCCATCGTCGATAGTGATGAGGATGGACTGGGCTGGAATGTCGGCTTCCCCTCGGCGCCAGGCGAGGAAGCGGGGGAGGCTGATGACGGTGAGGTTCGCGTCTTTGATCGCCTGCATTTGTTCTCGAAATTTGGCGGTATTGAGAGACATCTCTTTGCCGGGCTTGTTGGGGGTGAACCAATGGTATCCGAGGGCGGCGACGCGGGCCCCGTCGTCTTTAATCAGTGGTTGTTCGGGGGGGATTTCTTGGGAGTGAAGAAGGGAGGAGAGGATTAGAAAGATGAGCAAGCGCATGGTTTTGATACCAGGAGAATGAGGGAGTTGGAGGGAGGGAGGCAACTGAAGTTTGTCAGTTTATCGGGGGGAAGAGGATTCGAAATGCTGGGTTTTCGGGGTTTGCTGTTGGCTTTGAGCAATTGGCTTTTAGGGGAGCTGCGGCTCTGAGGGCGGGGCGGCCTTTGGCCGAGTTCAGAGTGGAAAGTTGTGACTGGTGAGTGCTTGGTTTGAAGATGAGACAGATGTTGATTTGGGCGGATTGTGGATTTGATTCACCGCAGAGACGCGGAGGTCGCGGAGTGACGCAGAGTTTTTTGATTTGGCTTGGTTGGGGAGGGAGGAGCACCGCAAAGACGCTAAGGTGCAAAGAATTTCGGGGTGCGCTGTGGCCATACGATGACTTGCTGTTGAGTGCTGGGTGATTCGGCGACGGCTATTGGCGATTAGCTGCGAGCTTTTAGGGGAGCTGCCGCTTCGGAGGGGTGTTGGAGTTGTTTGGAGGGGGGAGTGGGAGTGTCAGTTTTCGTTGATCCAAGCCGGAGACTTAATCTGGCAATTCCAGTTTTGCAGGGGGCCTGTTGAGGCAGCCCAGGGTTGTCACCCTGGGTATCAAAGTTTCGTTCGCCTTAGGTGGCTGGTTGCTCTTTGTCTTTGGCTTCGAGGTGAGCTGAGTAGTCGAGGTTGGCATCGAGAAGTTCGGTGCGGAGGTTTGTTCCTCGAGCTTTGCTCCAGAGGTAGACCACTGGGGCAGCGATGAAGATGGAGGAGTAGGTTCCGACGACAACGCCGATTATGATGGCGAGGGAGAAGTCTTTCAAAGCAGCTCCGCCGAAGATGAAGAGGACGAGGACAGCTACGAAGGTGGTGACCGAGGTGAGAATCGTCCGAGAAAGGGTGGCGTTGATGGCGGCGTTCATGACGTCGATAATGTCACCACGCTTGGTGCGGAGGGATTCGCGCATTCGGTCAAAGACCACAATGGTGTCGTTGATGGAGTAACCCGCGATGGTGAGGAAGGCTCCAACGTGAATCAAGGAGAGTTCAGTTCCGAGAAGGATGACGACGCCGATACAAATGATGATGTCGTGGAAGAGGGCGACGAAGGCTCCGACGGCGAATGAGAATTCAAATCGGAGGGTGATGTAGATCAGGACCGCTAGGAGGCCAAGACCAAGAGCAATAAGGGAGTTCGTGAGGAAAGACTTACCGAGGGCAGCAGAGATGGTGTCGTCTGCGAGTTGCACGGCATACAAGTCTTTGGTTTCACCAACTTCGAAGTCAGGCAATTTTTCGGCAAGTCCGGCTTTGAGTGCATCGAAGTCAGAACTTTCGCACTGGATTGCGTAGGTTCCTTTGCCACCACTATCTAGCTTGGTGAACGTAAGAGTGGTTTTGTCCAATAGTCCGAGCTCTTTCAGGGTCTGATTTACCTCCTCCTTCGAGAGCGTCGCAGAGTTGATTTTGTCAGAGATTATGACTTTCCCACTTACCTCAGAAAGAGCTGGGATGTCTTTGCGGAGCTCATCTTGAATGAGCTGAATGTCGTTCGCATCACATTTGATGGTGATGATGCCACCATCACTGGAGCCAGGGACAGTTTCTAACTGAACGGTTGCATTTTTGGTGAGATTAAGATCACTAATTGCAGCACGGAAAGTGTCTGCGTTGAGGTCAGAGTTGCTTTCGAGTTGAGCGCTGACAATACCACCGCCAAGAAAGTCAATACCAAGAGTGGAAGTCCTCTTAAGGCCAACAGTCGCAAGGCAGGCAATAATTGCGATTGTTGAGATGATGAACGCAGGTTTGCGCATCTGCATGAAGGGAATGGTGCGCTCAGGGATGAGGTTCATGAAGTCGAGCTTCTTAAGAACTTTGGAGTCGGTGCCCCAGTAAAACAGAACGCGAGTGACCAGAAGGGCTGCGAACATGGAGGCTAAAATTCCGATGGTGAGGGTGATGGCGAAGCCTTTCATCTGAGCAGAGGCGCGCCAGAGGAGGATCAGAGCGGTAAGGAGGGTGGTGATGTTGGCGTCAAAAATGGCAGAGAAGGCTTTTTCGTATGCAGCATTCAAAGAGTTTTTGAGAGTTTTCCCTGCCTTGAGTTCTTCGCGCAGTCGTTCGTAGATGAGAACGTTGGCGTCAACAGCGACACCGATGGTTAGAATAATCCCGGCAATTC
>JAHDGN010000574.1 GCA_020627645.1 Akkermansiaceae bacterium | reverse complement strand
AGGAAACGTTGTCACCGAAGGCTGGAGCCGCAGGATTCGCCGAGTATTGATACTGCATCCGGACGCCATATCGATCTCGCACTTCCACCAGCCTCCAATAGGTATGCCTTTTGATTCGCGAACTTCCTTCTAAGCGGTCAGTGGAATAGGCAAACCAAGTGTCGCATTTTTCATAAGTGAGAGTATTTCCAAACTTCTTTTGGTAGACGAAGCGGTTTCCATTTCGTTCCAAGGTGTTGAGGTAGGTTTTTTTATCCACCCGTGTCGAAGGCCAGGGAAAGAACTTTTGAAAATCGACCGTTCCAAATCGTTGCGGACGCCCCGCTTCATCCACCACACTCACTGTCACGGGATCTGTTTGTGTCCCGCCCAAGGTTTCAATGATCTCAACGTAGGAACAAAGATTCGATGACCATCCAATCCCAAAGGGGAGATCGTATCGCTCATGAGGGCGTAATCCCGATCGATCCGCAAAGCCGGTTTCTTGGGTATTGATGGTGGCTTGGAGCACCAAATCGGATGATCCTAAGGGGAGGTAGGAAAAGGTGTTGTCGTGATGGAGACTCAGATTGAAGGCGTCTACGTAGGTCTGTTCGTCAGGAAGGTCGGTTTCTTCTTCCTTCTGAGGTTTTTCATCAGTCATGGGCCTGCCATTGACTGAAATTTTACGGAACCGTGGTCCAACAGCGTCGCCTCCGCTGTAACTCTCAGCATAGGAATTTCCTTTTAACGGAACGAGATAGGCAATCTTGTATCTCCAGTAGCTATCTTCGCTGCCAGGGTAATCATCTTGCTCAAAGAAATAACCCTCATCAGCTGGTCCTTTTGATGGATCACTGAGCAAGCCATCTGGATCGCAAAGGACAAATTGAGCACCTGGTCCCAATTCGACGGTAGCCCGATAATCAAAGTCTGGCACTTCTCCTTCAGCCGTTCCCACATGCTCCACTCGGATTTCGTGAATTTTGTTAGGGTCTAGCTTGTAGATCGTCTTCTCTTTAATGATTGGCGTGGCGGGATCAGCGTCAGAAAGTTCCCCAAATGCTTCTGAAACCAAATTGACTTCTCCCACCGAAAGTCTCCACCGTTCTGAATGACTCTCTGATGGATCTCCAATCTGCATCACCACTTTGGGTGATTTGTCACCTTCATTGGTGACTAAGATATCGAGTGGGCCAATAGGATTGAGAGTGGCTGGTTGAGCGACTCCATAAAATTGTGATGGGTCGAGTGGTTTTTCTTCACTATTGAGGGGGCTACTTCCATAGGCGGCCTCATCACCGTCGTTGACAGTGTCGTTATCTGAATCAG
>JAHDGN010000573.1 GCA_020627645.1 Akkermansiaceae bacterium | reverse complement strand
GCCACAAACCTTAAACATCCTGACTCCGTCATCAAACACCTCTCCTTCCAGGCCCTTGCTAAACTGAACGCTCACGAAGCAACGATTCCATATCTCTCATCCAACGACATCGCCACTCGCAAAGCCGCTGCCTGGGCCCTCATGCGTATGCACGACAAAGAAGTCGTCTCTCAACTGATCGAACTCCTACAAAAAGAAAAATCCCCTGACAAGCGGCGCCCTATCATCTCAACTCTCGCTCGCCTCTATCATCAAGACGCACCCTGGAACGGTGAATCTTGGGGTACCCGACCCGACACCCGAGGGCCCTACTACCAACCCATCACCTGGGAGCAATCACCCCTCATCCTCAATACCCTCAAATCGCTCATCGCCAAATCCCCAGGACCTGAAACTGCCTTCATCATCAATAAAATGGGCAAAAATCGGATACCGGCTGAAGACACCCTCACCAAACTCATTCAACTTGCAAAAAGTGACAACTCCCTCATCCCGACCCTCCTCAAGCAGATTTCCCCAAAAGACAACATCCCACCTCATGCCATCCCTCTCATTGTCAAGGGGGCCCAAATGGCCACCAAAGACGCCACCGCACTCTCCAAGGCCATCGAACTCCTCATGCCCCTCGACCATCCAGATAAAATTTCGGCCGTCATTCCCGCCCTCATCCAACTCCATCAACTCAAAGGAGCAGGCAAAGAATCCTGGGCCTCCCAACAAAGATTCCTGAATTCACCCAAACTGGAAAACCATCATCTTGAACTCGAGACCCTCGCCGAAAAAAAGGCTGATAATGACCACGGATTCTGGGCCGCTTGCGCCCTCCTAAAACTCGCCACCCGTAAAGAAGGATCACCCGAGTCTCGCGAACTCTCTCAAGCAGCGATCGACAAAGGTTGGAAAAATCCTCAACAACGAATCCAACTCATCAAAGCCGCCCGTCAACTTCGCTCACGTCACCTCAACCCAAAAATCAAAATAGCTCTCAACGACCCCAACTCCGAAGTTCAAACCGCCGCTCAAACCGCGGCCCCCTTCCTCGGACTCCTCAAACGATACAAAGACATCACCCCAAGAATCTCCACCCTCACCACCAAACAAACGCTAGCTCTTGTTGCGAAACACAAAGGGAACATCAATCTCGGCCGCCAAATCTTCGAGCAAGCCACCTGCAATGCATGCCACTCAATCAACCCAAACGAAGGAACCTCCAAAGGCCCTTATCTTGGGAACATCTCCCAAACCTATCGGAGAGCAGATCTCGCCAAAGCCATCATTCTCCCTAACGACTCCATCGCCCAAGGATTCAAA
>JAHDGN010000572.1 GCA_020627645.1 Akkermansiaceae bacterium | reverse complement strand
GCACATCTAGTTTTAAAACGTCGGAATGATTGTTTTTGAGATTGTTAAGCCGTTTGGCTTAGATCGATATTATGGTAGGAATCATTGAATGGTGTTTCTTGACGGTTTGTCCCCGACCGACGTTCAGAGGCTTTTTGGGTTTGAGGGGTGGAATTTGGCCATGTTGAAAATTGCGTGAATATATTATCTAATATTTTTTAAAAACATATCATTTTCATTGTTTTGTTTTATCTGCTATCGTGTTAAATAAGCGCGATTAATGATTTTGAATCTCCCCCGTTTTTTTTGTTTTGGTTCGCTAGGTGTCTTGTGTGGTGCCCTGTTGGTGAGTGAGTTGGGTGCGGTGACGTATGAGCAGCAGGTGCAGGGGGGAGGTGGGCGGATGCCTGCCCTTTTGATCTCGCCTCATGATTCTAATGTGATGCTTTGTGGCACTGATATGAGGTCGGTTTTTCGGACGTCGAATGGGGGTGTGGATTGGGAGATTGTTCCGAGTTATCAGTTGTCGTCATTGAATGTGCGTCGGGGGCAGGGAGATACGAATGGCTATTATAATTCTTGGGATTGGTCTCATTCGAATCCGAACTTGGTTCTTGCTGGGACTGAGGAGGGGTTTTATCGGAGTGCTGATGCTGGGGTGACGTGGAGTCGTTTGGATGGAAGTGGTTTGTGGGAAGTGGGTGGAGCAACGACAAATATTGGTCCTCAGATTGTGGCTTTCAGTCGGACGACGGGGAAGAATGTGTTGGCGGTATTTACGGATTATCAGGGGAGTGGCGAGGGGCGGTTGTTGATTTCTTGGGATGATGGGGTTCGTTGGGCGGAACGTGCGACGCATGATTTTGATGGGAAAATCATTGGGATGTTTTTTGATGAGGCTGTGGGTCCTGGGAATGTTGGGGTGATGACGGCTGAGAATTTTTATTATTCGACGGATTGGGGGAATACCTGGACGTTGAGAAGTGGGGTTACTTCGATCGATACGGAGAAGGTGTATGCGTTCACAGGAACGAGCCGTCCGGGTGAGACATCGGTGATGTATGTGACCTTGAGTTCTCGGGTGAACGGGAGTGGTGGAATTCATAATCCGATCTACAAGTCGACGGATAGTGGCGTGACTTGGACACAGGTGGGGTCGAGTGGACTTGCGTTGACGATTGAGGATGGATCGGTGCCATTGTATGGAGAACTCCAGGTGGCGCCAAGTGATGTCAATACGGTTTATGTGTGTTATGATGCTGGGTTGAGGTTTGGTAATCCGGGTTCGGTCGCGGATGGTGGGGATGGGGGAATTTTTAAGTCGGTGGATGG